>JAJYZY010000010.1 GCA_021799715.1 Planctomycetota bacterium
ATTCCACAATCGTCTTCTCGCCCGAATCCGCCTCCCGCAGAATCGATACCATCTTTTCTTCACTGAACCGCTTCTTCTTCATATAGCTTCCGATCCTTTCTTTGCCGAAAGTCTATACGAGCCACTGGTGTCATTTTAGGGACGCAGGACAGTGGGATGCCGAATTTGAACGCGGGCGGCAGTTGTTTTTTCTTGCCGCGGATAAGTAGATTTGGTCCCGTGCGTGATGAACTTCGTGTCTTCCTTCCCCACGCCAGGCGACCAGCCGCGAGTTTGCGCGGCTGCGACCGTGGCGGAATTGCTTTCGCGCGGGGGCCATTATCGCGTTTGCGGCGGATTGCGTGTGGTGCCAATATGTGGTGGATATGCGGCGGTCTTATTGGTTTGACTGGGTGGGTTGCGCGTTGGCTTGGTTTTTGATTATTTAGCCGCCGATGGTAATTGATCGGCGTGTGTTATAATGGATAAATGAAATGGTCGGGTGGTCGCTCGGTGAAAGCCGGGAGGAAAGTCCGAACACCGCAGGGCGCGGTGGTGGGTAACACCCACCCGTTTACACCGGCAACGGCGTGAATGCGGGAAAGTGCCACAGAAAATATACCGCCGAATTCCGATTTTGTCGGAATGGCAAGGGTGAAAAGGTGTGGTAAAAGCGCACCGCGGCCATGGTGACATGGCCGGCATGGCAAACCCCACCGGGTGCAAGACCAAATAGGGAATCGAAGCGCTGGTCCGGCGCGCATTGATCTGCCGCAAAAGCCCCCGTCAAGGGGCGGCAAATCAAATAGCATCATGGCCGGTGAAGTTCTTTTCGGAGAATCAACCCAAGTGGTGCGCGTAGGTTCCGGGTAGGTTGCTTGAGGCAGACGGTAACGGCTGTCCCAGATCAATGACCGCCACCCCGAAAACGGGGCACAGAATTCGGCTTATAGACCATTTCATTGAAAATCAGCCGCGATCCGCCCCCGGGATCGCGGCATTTTTTTTACACCATGATCCGCCACGGCCTCCAAATTCCGGCCGGATCAGGCATCTCCCTCCAGTTGTTCGGTATTGACCAATTCCGGGAGTTTGACCGACCGCGGTTCAATATCCACGCGGGCAATGGCAACGTAAGCGACAAATACAACAATAAACAGTGTCAATATGACGCTTACAATCGGCGTGCCGAAGCCCAGACCGCCCATGCTCCGCGGCTTGTCAAACCAGTCCGCGAATGAAGCTCCTAGCGGACGGGTCATGATGTAGGCGAACCAGAATGAAAATATATCATTTAAACCCAACAGCCAATAGCCCACACCGGGAATAATAAACAGAATTGTAAAAACAAGACCGGAAACCAGATAACCAAGATGGAGGGTGGAAGCGGTCATATCGCCGGCGGCGGTTCCCAGGGCAAATGTGGCCAGCACGGTGGCCCAATAAAAACATTCGCGGCGCACGGTGAAGATGCTGTGAATGGAGAGTGTTTTTTCGATCCGATGCCACAGAACCAGAACAACCGCCAGGGCCAGTGCAAAAGCGGACGTTGATGCGTAATAGGGCACACCCAGCACCACATGGACAACATCCGCTACCATGGTTCCAAAAATACTTACCATCACCACCAGCAGCCAGTAGACCCAGGCGATATATTTTTTTACCCAAAATTGCAGCGCCACCGCCATGGCAAATCCCAGCGCGCCGAGGATAACCGCCAGATACGCGTTAATATGGAATACCAGAAAATCGGAAGTCGCCTCTCCCATCGCGGTGGTGAGAATTTTAATAATCCAGAAATAGACCGTAATCTCCGGCACTTTGGAAATGGCGCGTCCCGCCATTTTTCCGGGCAAATCGCTTTTCATCTTGCTCCTTGAATCATCACAATGCCTGACAACAACGATGTCCATCGGGCTTGTTGAACACCCGATGAACTCAACAACCCGCAACATATAGAATCAGGGCGGAAAAAACAAATCAATTCGCGCGGAAAAAGCCATGGTACGGCACGGTGCGATAATATCCAGCATGGAGAGCAACCGTGGCCGCACCGGAAATTATCACCGGCAACAATCCTGCATTTTGCTTTTGGCCAGAGGGCGGTGAACCTTTTCATGCGCCTGTGAACATTTTACTTATTCAGACCGCTTCCCGAGGAAATATTATCCCACCACTGTTGGGCGAAAGGCATAAGCGCGTCAACAAAGTTACCCGGTACATGCGTGGGAGATACCTGCGCATCTTCCGGCAGAACAGCCAACATGGGGGTTTGCACGAGTTGCGGAAGTTCATCAAGGCTGCTCTGAATGGATATGTCCCGTTCTATCGGCACGCGATTGGCCACCAGGCCGGCGAGGGAGAGTGTTCGCGCCCGGATGGATTCCACAGTCAGTGACGTGTGATTCAGCGTGCCAAGATAGGCCGCGGTCACCACGACGGTCGGCAGCGCCAGGATTTGGGCCAGATCGGCGATGGTAAAACGTTGCCGATTTAAGGGAACCAGCCAGCCCCCCGCCCCTTCAACCAGCAGAAAATCGCAATTTTCCCGCCAGTATTGAAGGGCAAAAGCCAATCGATTCCAGTCCGGTTCGCGCCCTTCAATTTGCGCCGCAACATGCGGCGAAACCGGAGCGGCGAAGCGAATCGGGCTGATAACTGTCATGATTTCGTCCCGTGTGGAATCCAGACCAGCCATGGCCGCGGCAAGTGCGGCATCGGGAGATAGCAGGTCATCATTTTGCAGATTCTGATGATTGCCGCTGTTGGGGTTTTTGGGACAACCCGAGGCAATGGCTTTGCACACCCCCACTTTAATATTTAAGCGCCGGAAGGCCCCCGCCAGAGCCGCCGTGACCGTCGTTTTTCCGATGTCGGTATTGGTGCCGGTGATAAATAACCCCGGTTTCCCAAAAGCCGAAAGGATTTTCCAGGGCATCTCGGCCGGATCGATTTCCTGAAGCGGTTTGGAATGATCTGATTTCATGATTTTTGCGATTCCTGTTTACGATCTATTATATGCTTAACGTTTTCAACACATTGTACGACAATGTCAGTCATGCGTTGAATGCTTTCCGGTTTACCGGCCAACGGCGGCATAAGCACCAGCGTATCGGCCAACGGGCGCAAAAGCAGGCCATGTTCGCGCATGGCCGTGCACAATTCGCCGCCGATGCGCCAATGGTAATCAAATTTTGCCCCCGGTTGACGGGATGGCACAATGTCCACCGCCGCCACCAGCCCCAGTTGTCTTATATCACCGACATACGGGCAATCCTGCAATGGTTCCAGCCCTTTGGCCATAAGGGCCGCAAGCTCACGGGCATGATTCAGCGTGTCGGCGGATTGCATTAAATCCAATGATGCCAGCGCCACAGCGCAGGCCAGGGGATGACCGGTAAATGTATGGCCATGGAAAAATGTTTTTCCCTCGCGCGGATCGGCATAAAACGCCTGAAATATGTTTTCCGTGGTTAACGTTGCCCCCAGCGGCATATATCCCGCGGTCAAACCCTTGGAAAGGCACAGCAGATCCGGTGTTACTTGTTCGTGCTCACAGGCAAACATCTTGCCGGTACGGCCGAAACCTGTCATGACTTCATCGCAGATCAACAGCACGTTGTGCGTATCGGCAATGTGCCGAAGGCGTTGCAGCGTGCCCGGCGGGTGCATCAACATTCCACCAGCCCCCTGCACCAGCGGTTCAACAACAATGGCCGCATATTGTCCTGGATGTTCGGCCAGCAACGCTTCAATATCCGCGTGCCAATGAAGATTTCCCGCGTGCGGCTCATGGGACCGCCCCGCCGCAACCGCCGCATCGGGGCCGGAAAAAGGACTTAGTAATGGCGGCGCTACGCGGTCCACGGGAAAACAAAGCGGCTCGTAGACCTGGTGAAATGTGGGAATCCCACCGATGGAAACAGCCCCCAGCGTATCGCCATGGTACGCATCGCGCAGGGAGATAAAGCGGCTTTTTTCACGCTGTCCTAGATTCGCCCAATATTGGTAAGCCAGTTTGCAGGCAACTTCAACTGCCGTGCTGCCGTTATCCGAATAAAACACTCGCGATAATCCTGCCGGTGCCATCTGCACCAGTCGCCGGGCCAGCATGATGCTCGGCACGTTGCACAACCCCAGCAGCGTTGTGTGGGCAATTTTATCAAGTTGATCCCGCAGGGCTTGATCCAACTCCGGGACGTGGTGGCCATGCACATTGCACCACAGGGAGGATACACCATCAATATAGCGCCGCCCCTGGGTATCAAAGAGAAATTCGTCCTGCCCCCGTTCAATGATCGGCGGATCGCTTTTTTCCATCCAGGCTTTCATAGGGGTAAATGGATGCCAGAGATATTGGCGGTCCCATTGCAGAAGTGTCTGTGTATCCGGTTGTTTCATCATATTGATTATAATGGCTTTACGGAGTTCGTCATGGATAATATCTTCCCCACCGCCGCAACGGCGCGCCTGCCCGCCGTCGATGTCCTCAGGCCGACATGGGACGACACACCCGAATTTCGCCGGCAACGCCATGACATGGTGCGCCGGCAAATTTTGGCCAGAGGCATTCGTCAGCCCCGTCTGGTCCGCGCTTTATCCCGCCTGCCGCGGCATTTGTTTACCCGCCCGGAAGAACGCCATGCGGCCTATGGCGATCAGGCGCTGCCGGCAGATCATGGTCAAAGTCTCAGCCAGCCATTCATTGTGGCAGTAATGACCGAACAACTGGAGTTGCGCCCGGAGCATCGTGTGCTGGAAATCGGCACGGGAACGGGATATCAAACCGCGCTACTGGCGATGTTGTGCGCCAAGGTATATACCGTTGAGTATGTGCCGCAATTATCGTTAACCGCGCAAAGCCGTTTACAGCGCATGGGCTTTACCAATATTTCCTTTTGCACCGGCGACGGATCCATGGGCTGGGAAGCACACAGCCCCTATGACGCAATTATGGTTACCGCGGGCGCGGCAATGGTACCGGGCCCGCTGGTAAAACAACTGGCCAACGCCGGCCGTATGATCATTCCCATCGGCGACCGCAACATTCAGATGCTCAAACGCATTGAACGCAACGGCGATACCATCATGGAACGTGATATTCTGGACTGCCGTTTTGTTCCGCTGCTGGGGCAATGGGGATGGCGGCAATAGCCAATCAGCGAATTTCCCGGACGTGCCCGTGATTGTTGGGGTAATCAACGGGCAACGGGGAGACAGTAAGCCACAACGGAAACAATCGTGGTTTGGGGACAGCAGCGCCAATTAAAGTCGAATTTTTGCGATGTTTTGGCCCGTTCATTAATTACCGCGGAATGTTCCGATCACCTGATTAGTCAAACTGATGGACCGGGCGGGTGAACGGAAGCGGCTGTCGGTCTTGCCGGCGGAAATGGCGGCCTGAAGTTCTTTAACCCGGTTCTGAGCCGCTTCCATTTTTGGATAGCGAACTTCACGGAAGCCGGTAACACATTCCGGCGCCTTGAGAATATCCAGCCACAAATTGTAAAGCCAAGGCTCATGCAGTTCGCACGTATCAACCAGGCGGGTGTACCATTCCCGAAAGGCTTTTTCACGGGCGTGCCAGGCCGGCATAAGCGTGCGCAGCCACCGGCAGTGGCGTAAAATGCGCATCTGCCAGTCATAACCTTTGTGATGGAAGCGCACTTTAAAGCCGGCGATGTCAAATTCCGGACGGTTCAAATGGACATATTTAATTTTGTCGCCGTTGGCCGGATTCACGTTGTATCGGCGGCGGTCGCGGCGATATTTTTCGGGACTCGTATACATCATTGCGACATAGACTTCATCTTTAATCATCATCACTTTGGCCAGATTCCAGATAACAGCCCGTGTAACGGCGTAGTTGCGAGCCAGGTTATCCTGCTGGTAGGTTTTGACCACGCGCGCGGCATAGCCGCGGGCATAGGTCAATGCGCCCCATTGGATGGCATCAAAGAGGCGGATGACATAATCCCGCCGGGTGCAATCTTCCAACTGCGGCATCTGCTGAAGCGCATCGCGGCACATGCGGCGATATTCATCGGCATTGCGCTTCCCCCAGATGGAACTGACCATTAAAATATTCGCTTTGCGCTCGATGGCCTGTTCCACGGTTTCCACTTCACGCGGCGCCGCCACGCCGAAGAGGTCGGGCCGCAGGACAATTTTCCGGCCGATATTAAACGCGCGATAATTGCGTTCAAATTCGCGCCGCACCGCATGGCGAATGGCCCAGGTGATGCTTTTGTAGGATACCGGGATAAATCCCAACTGATAGGCCACTCCCAGCATCATGATGTTGGCATACAGTTTGGAATCCAGCAGGCGCTCGCACAGATCACCGACATTGAAACTGAAGAACTGTCCCGGCTGGCATTGAAGTTTAATCATTTCCGTCAACTGTTCAGGAGCAAAATCCTCCCGCCCCAGCAGGGTCAGAATGGTTGGAGTTTTACCGGTATTGATAACCGCGCGGGTATATTTCGGCGAAGCCACGCGCAAATTATCCTTCGGGGAAATCGCCCGGGCCGCTTCCAGAGCATCGACGCCAATAAGCAAATCGGCTTTGCCGTAAGGGGTAATGGCCGAGCCTTGCACGCTCTGGCGTGAAAAAAGCAGTTGGCTGAATACGCCGCCGTTGCGGATGGCCAGGCCCTTTTTATCCACAAACGCAATCTGATAGCCTTCCTTGTGGCCGGCGCGCACCAGAATTTCACCAGCCACGCCGATGCCCATGCCGCCGACACCCGCGAGATAACAGCGCCATTGTTCGCCCATTTTCATCATCGGAGGCTCGGGCATGCCGGTAAGGTCTACAACTTCATCCGGCATGCGCGGCGGGCGTTTGCGGGTGACGATGACCTGCTCAAAACTCGGACAGGCATCAATTCGCGAACATGCGCCATCATTGACGCATGTTGTGAAATCCGTCTGGATTTTCGGGCCGTAATCCGTTTGTGACACCTTTAATGCGGGACACCCTGTCTGGTTGGTGCACTCCAGACAATATTCACAGACTTCATCGGTAATATTCATGTAGGCTTTGGACCGGATAAAGCCATGCTCCTGTTTCTCCTGTACTTCCGCGCGATGCTTGCGGCGATTGAACGTGATGCCGCACTCTTTATCGGCGATGATGATCTTCACGCCATCCTGCAATATCACGCTTTCCAGCAGTTCCTTGTATTTGTCCCGCTCGGCGGGGTTCACGCGAAATACGCGGGCCTGCGGCTCATCACGACCATCCTTGCCCTTAATCCGCAGGGTTCCGGCCGCGTCGGGAATCAGGGATCGGACAATGCGTTCAATATCATGGGCTAAAACCGTTGACCCGGTGATGTCTTCCTGCAGCGTCGGGTTGGGCTGATGCCCGGTCATGGCGGTGGTGCCATTCTCCAGAATAATATAGGTGATATCCTGGCCCTGATTAATGGAATTGGCGATCGACACCTGGCCGGAATGGAAAAAAGTGCCATCCCCCATGAATACGATTTGTTTGTTGGTGATAAATGGATCCACCCCGCCACCCGTGGCCCCCCCCAGGCCCATGCCGCTGTAATTGTGCATCAGGGGCTTATTTGGCTCAAACATCATCATGGTATAGCAACCGGTATCGCCGTGCGCTACCAAGTCCATCGGCGGCTTGCCGTAACGCTGCTGCATGTACTGAGCGTTGAGAAAATTTCCGCGGATTTCCAGCAACGCGCTGGAAGAGTCGCGGTGCGGACAACCGGGACAATATGCCGGCGTTCGAACGGCCACATCAATTTTCGAACTGTTGGCCATGTTGATGGTTTCGAGTTCTTCCGTAAGCCGGCCATTGGAAAGTTCATGGGGAATATTGGGTGTATCGCGTAAGAAGCTGATCAGTAATTCGATGAGAATGGATGGATGCAAACCGCGCGTGGAAGCGATGCCGGGACGGTTATTGGGGAAGGTTTTACCCCACACCTGCGTCCCCACCGCCGGATTATTCGGTTCAAGCTGCCGCAGTTGCGCCAGATGGTCGGTAACCTGTCGTTCAATAAAGCTGCGACGTTCTTCCACAACAATAATGCGTTCACACATTTCCGCCAATTGATTGACAAGCGTGGTGTCCACCGGGTAGCTGATGGCCAATTTGAGCATGGGAAAATGTCCCAACAGGCCCATTTCCTGCAGGGCATGCACCAGCAGCATGTGTGAAGGCCCCGACGAAATAAACCCCACGGGCGCTTTTTGTGATCTGCCGCCGCGCCAGGTGCGTTCGATGGGATAGAGAATTCGAGATAATCCCAGTTGCCTGCAGCGCGATAACAGCGCGGCAAAGCGGTCATTGAATGTCAGTTCCTGCCGCCAACTCCGCGGTGGCAGAAGCACGGTTGTTTCAACGGGTATCTTGCCGGTTTCAATGGCGATACGATCATTGGTGCTGATGGTGGGCCAATGATTGGGCCGACATTCCACCGTACCACCGCCATCGGCCACGGCGACCGTGACCATCATGCCGATGTAAAGCTTTGATGCGACCGACAGATCAAAACCGTGTGCTACCCAGTCTTTGAGTTCCTGCGAGTTCGCCGGCTCCAGCACCGGCACGCGCAAATGTTCAAAGAGAAAGCGGGAATCGGCCGGGACTTGTGTGGAATCGCTCCACGGATCATCTCCGGAAACTACCAAGGCTCCGCCGCTGGGATGGGGTATGCCGGAAAGATTGCCCAATGCCAGCGCGTCCGCCGCCACATGCAGGCCGACGGATTTGAAAACAGCGATGCCCTTTACCCCCACCATTTGCGCACCATTGAGCATGGCAACGCTGATGGCCTCATTGTTGGCCATTTTAGCGCATACGCCTTTTTCCTTCAGCAGCGCCGCGATATCGTGGCAGGAGTCAAAGAAACCCGCCAGAGGTGACCCCGGGTAGCCCGTCAGCAGGGCAACGCCGCCCGGAGTCTCCAGGCAGCCCTTCAGGATTAATTCAGCCCCGCCGAAGATTTCAGGCCCTGATTCAATCTGAAAACGTGGATCAATCTTCATCATGCAATCCGCTGAGAACCCTTATACACCACGACCGACGCATGCCAGCCATCGGCTGCCGCCGCCCGTTCCCGCGCGAGATTTATTATACTCCATGCAGCGTCAGATAACCAGAAAATGAATGGTTCGTATTGCCCAAGCTCCGGCGCGGGGGATATTTCAGGCACAGGCGCGTGATGCCCGGCGGCGATATGGCACCAGCAGCAAGCCGGCACCACCCGTTAAAAAGAGGCTTAACATGGACGGTTCCGGCACCGGAGTGGTGGAATCGGCATAATTAAAGTTGCTGATTGTCTGCTGATACGCGGTTCCGGGGGTACCGCCGGTTTTACCTTCAAACCCGAAGTTGGTAGTGACACCAAGCGTGGTGGCGAGATCAATGTTATATGAGAAAGTCTGCTGTTGCCCGGTGGAGGTGCTGATGATTTCCTGCAGCGTTGTCGTGGTGGGATCATAACTTAGCGCCACGCCGACAATCGAGCCGGTGTAAAGAAAATTAGTTGTGATGGTGTAATTACTCGGTGATGGGTCGGAATTAATGCTGCCACCTGTCCCGCCATTGCCGCCGGCTCCTCCGGAATTGCCGCTGGTTGTTGTCGGATTGCTGTAATAGCTGACGCTGCTGGCGTAGGGATTAATTGTAAATTCCAGCCCCGGCGTGGACGATGGTCCATTACCAAGAAAGAAATTAGCCACGGTGCCGTTTAATCCGGTCGGCGCGGTACTGGAACCGGGCGAAATGCCCGCACCGCTGACGCCATAATCAAATGAAATTGAAAATGGATTGGTGGTGGAAAAAGTATCATTGGACAAGTAAATATTATCTTCCGGATTGGCGAGGTTGGTGGAGGTGCTGGTGGTTATATTCATCGCCTGGCCCAGCAAGCCAGCGTCGCCGACGCCATTGATGGAAAATCCACCAAGATCACCGGGCGGAACGGTTGTCGCCTGGGCTGCAAATGTGCCGGCCACCATGGCGGCAGCAAATGTGGCACCGAATACCAATGCACGATTTTTCAAATTTATCATAAATCCATTCCCCATAACATTGCGGCATTGACGCGTTTGCGTCCGGCCACGGTTCATTATCTTGCCACGTTCCAAAAGTTCCATGCCGCAAATGGCTACGCATTATTTTTCCAGCCAATTGCATTACCAGTCAATGCGGCGGCAATCTAAATTTCAACGCCTGACCACATTGATTGTTGCGGCAATACTGCCGTAAAAACCCCTCTGATTATAGCATGCGATGTCCAATATCGTATCGCATGCCGTCACGATCGCCGCAGCTTCGGCAACAGCAACAGTCCCAATGCGGCTGCGGCCATCAAGCTCAGAGCCGCCGGTTCCGGCACGGTTACCGTAATAGATCCCTGATGCGTCGGGCTAACGATAGCGGGAAATCCCAATTGCGGCACCGGATTAAATGTTTGCACATAATACGGCGCGTTTTCCGGCACCGAATAATCAAATGGCGCTGCCCCGGATTGCCTGGCACCGCCGAACAATTCCGAAACAAATTCCTGATTGCCATCCACCTGCACCAACTGGCCGCCGGAAATAAATTCCGGGACCGCAGATTTGTTACCACCTTCATTAACAACAAAAGTGGCGAGTTTCTCATTGAGCACGTTGGCTTCTTCAGGCGTCACGGCCCCGCCGGTTTGCGAGGAATAGGCACTATTGCCCGAATTGGAGAAATCAGTCCCGCCGGCACCAATGGACCAAAATGATTTGGCATTCAAACCGGAATTCATCAGTGCCGCCGGCCCGCCTTCGCTGAATGTAACCACGCTGATGGTGGACGCATCAATTGCCGAGCTCCCGGCGAGAGCCGCGAGTACTGCTGTGGAAAACAAACCAACCAACGATAGCTTTGTGTTTTTCATAAGAATACCACCTCTCTTCCCAAAAACTCCATCTAACAGCCGTTGAACGCCCCTGCGGTCATTCAACGTAAAAACTCCGGCGGAAATTCCAATCGTGCGGTGTTTCAGAACTTGCTCTCGGTTCGCTCCGGGTGAAGCAATGCAGAAAGAACCGCATGGGCCTTTCTCAACCTTCTCTTAAGAACAAGCATAGAAGCTTGGCCAACCAAGGTCAATACAAAAATTCAAAAATGTCTAAGTTTTTATGAATATTCCGTGTTATCACACGTTGGCAACGTCCGATAACATATTGCAGCTACTTTTCCAAGGTTTTAATGCGGTTTGGGGGCCAGGATCATGATCATCCGTCGCCCCTCCAGTTTGGGGTCGCGTTCCGTTTTGCACACATCATCAAGATCCGCGCGAATCTTGTCGAGGATTCCACGACCTAAATCCACATGGGCCATTTCACGACCGCGGAACATGAGGTTGAATTGTACTTTGTTGCCATCTTCCAGAAATTTGCGGGCTTTGTTCATGGTGGTATCACGGTCATGGGCGTCAATTTTGACGCTGCGAATCCGCAATTCCTTCAACTGCGTAACGTGTGAGCCTGCGTGTGATTTCTGTTCTTTTTTACGTTGTTTATATTTCCACTTGCCGTAGTCCATCACGCGGCAGACCGGCGGCTTATCCATGGGGGAAACTTCAACCAGATCCAGTCCCGCTTCCCGTGCGAGGCGCAGAGCCTCAAGCAGCGGAATGATACCCACTTGATCGTCGTTTTCGCTAATCAGGCGAACCGGAGAGATGCGAATCTGCTCGTTGCAACGCAAACCGTGATGGCTAATAGTCAATGCTCCTGAAAGCCCCTGCCGGCGGTCTTAAACCCACCACGCATTCAATAAGGCATATTTGTAACCCATTCCGGCCACAGAGTCAAAAGTTTTCAATTTTTTAATAATTTTTTCGGACGTGTTATAAACAAACGGGTGGTGGATACGTATAATGGTGGCTATGGAAATAGCCATGGCCAACTTCCGGCACGGGGCTTGGAAGATTGGTTGTGCAAGCTAAGTTTATGAAAAGGAAGGCTTTATGAGTCAGTTTTTCAATTCTCCGGGGTCCGGGTACAACGATTCGCTGGTACCCGATGTGCGATCAGACGCATTGGAACAACGACATTTTATGAGCCGGGTATTCGGCTGGATGACCGTTGGTCTGCTGATTACGGGTATTGTGGCGCTGTTGGTTTCTGAAAATACGAAGTTTGTTGCCAGTCTGGCAAATGGCGGGTATTGGATTGTTTTCATCGCCCAGTTTGGTCTGGTCATCTGGTTCGGTGCCGGAATCAACCGCATGAGCGCGGGATTGGCCACGATTTTATTTCTTGCGTACAGCGCCATGACGGGGCTGACATTTTCCATCCTGTTCCTGATTTATACCCAGGCGTCAATTGCGTCAACATTCTTTATTACCGCCGGCACATTCGGCTCCATGGCGTTATACGGATATGTAACCAAGCGCGATTTAACGGGCCTGGGGCATTACGCCGGTATGGCATTGTGGGGTGTGATCATCGCTATGTTCGCTAATTGGTTTATGCATAGTTCCGGATTGCAATCGCTGATTAATGTGGTGGGCGTGTTGGTGTTTGTCGCTCTAACCGCATACGATGTGCAAAAGGCGAAGTTCATGTATATGGCCGGGCCTGATGGTTCGCAGGTCAGTCAGAAAGCCGCTGTGAGCGCGGCATTCAATTTATATCTGGACTTCATCAATATGTTCCTGTTCCTGCTGATGATGTTTGGCAATCAGCGCGATTAAGCGCTCGGATGACGGCTCTACGGGCATGGAGCCAATTATCGAACGAAGGGCCGGCATTTTGTCGGCCCTTTTTTTTTGTGAATCCCGCCGCGGGAAAACTTTATCATTCAACTTGCCCGTAAGAGCATCAACGGGTAATCTCAAGGACATGCAGAAGTTCATGGCCGCTGACGATGTTGCGCAGACTGTAAGACAGATTTCACAACAGATATTGACTGCCGATGAACTCATGGCCGGCGCGGCTCTGGCACTGGTGGGAATCCGTCGGCGCGGCGAGATACTGGCCCAGCGCATAGCGGCGGCCATTTACGAGCAAAGCCGGCGGAATGTGGATGTGGGGGCTTTGGATATCACGATGTATCGCGACGATGTCGTAGGCAACCGTTCCATTATCATTCCCATGGGGACCGAGATGAATTTTCGCATTGATGATCGCCCGGTTCTCCTGCTGGATGATGTTTTGCATACCGGCCGCAGTGTGCGCGCAGCGCTGGATGCATTGGTTGATTTTGGCCGCCCCCGCTTTATCCGTCTGGCGGTGCTGGTGGATCGCGGCGGACGCGAATATCCGATCTCCGCTGATTTTGTGGGCCGTCGCCTGGAAATTCCCGATCAATCAAGGGTACGCGTAAGCTTGAAACCCATTGATGCCGACGACGCGGTCTTTGTGGAATCCGTGCCGTCGGCTGCCGCAGGAGCCAGCCGATGACACAATCAACCACGTGGACCCGCCCCCACCTGCTGACCCTGGAAGAGCTTTCCAGTGATGACATATTTGCGGTTCTTGACACCGCCGCCGCGCTGAAGGAAGTATCCACGCGCAGCATCAAAAAAGTACCGGCTTTGCGCGGGAAAGTGGTGGTGAATTTATTTTTTGAGGACTCCACCCGCACCAGAACAAGTTTCCGTCTGGCCGCGCAACGCATGAGCGCTGATGTCGTTGACTTCTCGGTTTCCACCAGTTCGGTGAGCAAGGGTGAGACTTTGGTTGACACCGCCCGCAGCATTGTGGCAATGGGCGTCGATGCCATTATCATCCGGCATCGCAGTAGCGGCGCACCGGAGGTGCTAAGCCGACTCGTACAATGCAGTGTTATCAACGCCGGCGACGGCAGCCACGAGCACCCCACGCAGGGATTGCTTGATTTATTCACGATGCGGGAGGCGTGCGAACGGCGCGGCAAAAAGATCAGCGATCTGCACGTGGCCATCGTCGGAGATATCGCCAACTCGCGCGTGGCGCGCAGCAATCTGTGGGCGCTGTCCAAACTGGGGGCCAAGGTCACGCTTGTCGGCCCCACCACGCTTTGTCCCTCCGCCTTCGCGGCATTTGGAAAGCGGATCACGGTCACACATGACCTGGACTCCATACTCGGTGAAGTGGATGTCATTAACATGTTGCGGGTGCAGTTTGAGCGCTTGACCAGCGCCGCATTTCCCAGTGTGAGGGAATATAGCCGATATTTCGGACTCAATGAAGAGCGATTGAAGCGTTGTCGATCCGATGTGCTGGTGCTGCATCCCGGCCCCATGAACCGCGGCCTGGAAATCACCAGCGCGGTGGCGGACGGCGACAAATCTGCAATACTGCGGCAGGTCAGCAACGGATTGGCTGTGCGGATGGCCGTGCTGTATCTGTGCATCGGGGCCGGCAGTTTTCAGAACCTTCAACCATGATTTGCGAAAAGGACCTTTCGGCGATGGGGAATCAAAGTATTACGGCGGTAAAGGGCTTTCTTGCGGGGGCCATGCACTGCGGCATCAAGCAATCCGGCAAGCCTGATCTGGCCATGCTGGTGAGTTGCGTACCGGCGACGGCGGCGGCGGCCTTTACCACCAATAAAGTGGTTGGGGCACCGGTGGTGATAGGCCGGGAACATATTCGACGCGGCATCGCCGGTGCCTGCATTATTAACAGCGGATGCGCCAATGTGTGCACAGGAAAGCGCGGGCTGCTGGACGCGCGGGAAATGTGTCAACGCAGCGCGGAGGCGCTTGCCGGCCGCGGCATGGCCCTGCAAACGCGGGACATCCTGCCGTTCAGCACCGGCGTGATTGGGCATTTTCTGCCGATGGACAAGATTCGCGGGGGAATTGCCGAATTGGCACTGACAATCGGTGACAGCATTGAGCACGGCGAGGCATTTGCCAATGGCATTCTTACCACCGATCTGAAAACCAAAACGGCATTGACGCAATTCAAACTCGGCAAGCGCGCCATCACCATCGCCGGATGCTGCAAAGGTTCCGGCATGATTGCCCCGAACATGGCCACCATGCTGGCGTATGTCGCGACGGATGAGGCTATCAGCACTTCCGCGTTGCGCGCCGCCGTGCGCGATACAGCCGATGCCACCTTTAATTGTGTGACCGTGGATCAGCACACCAGCACCAGTGATACATTTGCCGTACTGGCCAACGGCCTGGCGGAAAATCCGCGCATTGAACCGGGCACAACGGCCTGGCGGAGTTTTTCGCGGGCGTTGGAAACTGTTTGCGACTCGCTGGCCCGGCAAATCGCCGCCGATGGCGAAGGGGCCACCAAGCTGGTGATCGTGCATGTAAATGGGGCCGCCACGGATTCCGATGCCCGGCGCGCCGCCATGGCCATCGCCAACAGCCCGCTGGTAAAAACGGCCATTCACGGCGGCGATCCAAACTGGGGACGTTTTGTCAGTGCCGCCGGGTACAGCGGCGCTAAAATGAATCCGGATAAATCACAATGCCAGGTGGGCAGTATCACCGTTTTCCGCAATGGCCGGCCGACGGAGGCTTCACT
Source organism: Planctomycetota bacterium (assembly GCA_021799715.1). The sequence continues at coordinate 15,472 of JAJYZY010000010.1, forward strand.
GGCCGAAGTACAGGCGGCCATGCGGCACTCCGAGGTTCATATTACACTGAATATTGGTGCGGGCGGCAAAGGCACCTGCCGGGTCTACACATGCGACCTGTCGCGGGAATATATTGCCATCAATGCCGACTATCACACGTAAATTACCGCCCCACCCACCGCAGGCGATAGATGCAGCCATTGGAATCAGAACTGAAAATCACCGACCCGTCGGTGTCTTCCAGGCAGTTCACAGGACGGGCCAGCACTTTTTTGCCATGATCACCGAGGGTGGAGACCATGATTTCCGATCCGTAAGGCTTACCCGTCCATGGATCGAATTTGATTAATTGAAGGCGATATCCCACCAGTTTTACGCTGTCCCATGAGCCGTGGCAGCATACCATCGCATCGCCCATGCGGGCACCATGGAATTTGGCATTTGCAAAGAATAAAAAGCTGATGGCACTCCAATGCGCGCCAAGATCATACGATGGCACAACGGTTTGGGCGGCCAGCTTGATGATGTTGGGATGCCCGGTCTTTTCATACATTTTCACATATTCATACCGCGGAATATCGTCGCCGACGATAAACGGGTGACCATAAAATTTACCGCGGATGTAGTGGTTGAATTCTTCCGGCGGATTGTGGTCGGTGATGGGCTGATTCGGCCATTTTTCGCCCAGAGGGTGGCCAAACTGATCACTTCCTTCATCGCAGCCCCACAATTCGTGGGTGCCGGGCCGGAACAAGAGCTTTTCGGTATTGCGGATGCCGGTACACCAGAGGGTTTTACCTGATCCGTCATGGTTGTAACGCCAGATTTTTTCGCGGTCGGTTTTCATGATATCCGCCGCATGATGCCATGGATCGATATTACTCTGATCTCCCACGCTGGTATAAAAGTGCGTCTTGGTGACCAACAGGCTGCGAAACCAGTGCGCCCCGCCGTGCGGCAGGCCGCTTAATATTGTGGTGACTTTTCCGGCTTTGGTCTGCGTGCCGTTGTCGGGTGTCTTGTACACACCGGCGCTGGTGGCAAACCAGAGCCAGCCATTGCGGTATTGCATCGCCTGTACCAGATGATATCCGGTTAAAAACGTGTGCCTCTGCGTATATTGGCCTTTGCTGTTTTCATCGCTTAAAATCAGAATTTTGCCGGGTCCCGGTTCGCTGACGAACAGTCTTCCGTGGTTGTCAAATTGCAGAAATCGGCAGTTGGCGATCCCGCGCGCCACGAGCGTGACGCGATACCCGGGGCGAACCGTAAACGCCGGCACCCCCGGACCAACGGTGCCATTGGCGGCCATCGCCGCTGGCGCTGTCATGGCGGCAACGGATAAAACGCAATACATTCCGACGGATTTAAGCTTACTGAACATCGGGCGGACTCCTTTATTTGCTGACGAACATGATACTGCCCGAAGTTTTGCCATCCGTCAAATAAATGTCATTTTCCGGGCCGCAAAGGCGCACATGCGAAGCAGCATCAATCCGTGGCGAAAGCGGGAAATGTTGGTTTGTCCGTACGTGCGTTGCTTGTAATGCACCGGAATATCCATAATCTTAAGATTCAACCGGGCGGCACCAAAAAGAAGATCAAAATCCCCGAACGGGTCGAAATCTCCGAAGTAATCGCGATTGGCGGCGATACGCAGATAATCCGAACGGCGCAGCACTTTGGTTCCACATAACGTATCGCGAAGCCGCTGCCCCAGCAGAAAAGTGAAGATCATTCCGAATGATTTATTGGCAATCATATTCAAAAACCGCATGGCCGGATCCTCCATGGTATAAATCAGACGCGATCCATTGGCGAATTCACAATGATTTGCGTTAACGGCATCAACAAAGCGGGGCAATTCTTCCGGTGGAACCGATAAATCTCCGTCAAGAATCACGAGAATATCCCCTGCGGCGGCGGCAAAGCCCGTTCGCACGGCATCTCCTTTGCCCCGCCCCGTCTGCTTCAGGGCCGAGAGCTTCATCGGGCCATTATAGCCTGCCACAGCCCGCTGTACCGCCGCCCAGGTGTCGTCCGTGCTGTTACCTTCAACAAAAATCAGTTCCTGCGCGTCGGCCGTCATGGGAAGGCGACGTATTAAAGCATCTATATTTCCAGATTCATTGCGCACCGGCACCACGACGCTTACCGAAGCCGGCCGTCCCGGCGGCGGCGTGACATGGATTGGACGGGCAATGGTCACCAGCGACAAGTCAAGGTGCCGCACCGCCGGCAGCGGGGCCACCCACCGGTTCAGAGCATCACTAAGCAGAGGAATATTCAATGGCGCGATGATTGCCGGAACCTGCCGCACCACCTGCATTCCCCCCTGAACCAGCAGATTTTCCAGTTCATCGCGCGGCAGCCAGTTTTCATCCGGTGTCGCGAACTTGCGCCCGACAATCTCCGCCGCCCGCAAAATGGGCGTCCAAAGGCGGCTGCAGGTGCAAAAGATCAGGCGGGTGCGATCGTGGCATACCGGCCTGATGGCGGATAACAGAGTGTGCAGATCATAAATTTCCTGCAATACGCCGTTGCAAACGACATAATCAAATTGCGGAAGGTTCAGCGCGGCAATGTCCTCAACGGCAATTTCGTGGAAAATTAAATTGGCATGGCGCTGGCGGGCTTCCTCCACCGCAACAGAGTCAATATCCAGGCCCACGCCCAAAGCCGGTGAAAGCGACGCCAGCAAATCTCCGTTGCCGCAGCCGACATCCAGCACACTGGCTCCGGGTAAGACGTGATGCGACAGAATACCCTGGACAGTACGATGATAATAGCCATTTCGCTTATGACTGATCGACAACTGAGGATGGTATTTCTGCCGATATTCGCGCAACGCCAGCCTGTGCCGCTCATCAGCCGATAGCGGCTCCGCCGCGCCGGAACATTCAGCTACGGAAATATCTTCAGACACAATTCACCCGCTGTGCCCGTTTTAAAGCAATTTGCGCAATCCCCGACGTTTACCGGCTTATGCCTGCGGAACTTCCGGTTGACCGGCGGGTTCTGCGGCTTTGGTCGCCTGCTCTTCCATGGACGCCCGCAGTTCATCCTGCTCTCGCTTCCACTGCGCTTCATCAACTTCAAGTGTCTTGCACTGTTCCACCACGCGATCAAGCACCTTGCGGTGCAGCAACTCGGTGCGCAATGAATCCAATTGTCCGGCCTTATTCATGCGGCTCAACAGCAACTCGGGACGCATGCCATTCATATCCGCAATCATGGCCACTTCGGCATTGACTTCTTCATTCTGCACGTCCATCCCGAACTTTTCAGCCAAACGCATCACAATGGCATCAAGCTTGGCCCGCGGCTCCGCGGAAGTGCGCAACCGTGCGATCATATCGGGGTTCAGTTCGAGCTTATGGCCGCTCTGTTCCGCCTGCCGCATGACACTTTGCGCCAGTTGCGCTGCAACGCGCTGCACCAGCGACGGCGGTATGTCAATCTGAACCGTTTCGCGCAGCTTTTCGGCGGCCTGTTCGCGCAGCAACCGCGCGGCCTCGCTTTTTAAGCGATCTTCTATGGCCCGACGAAGAGATTCATTAAGATCTTCCAAGCCGTCAAATCCGTTGGCTTTGGCGAGATCGTCTGTGAGGTCCGGCTTTACACGGCGCGTGATTTTTGTAATGTGAAAGCCCAGCGTTGCATTCTGTCCGCGAAGATCTTCGCGTTTGAACGTGGCGGGAAACGTGACTTCAAAGCGCACGGTATCGCCGACTTTGGCACCCCGCACGCGGCTGTCGAAGTCGTTAAGTTCAAAGCCGGCAAAATTGTATTTTGGCCTAAGATGGAGATGTTGATTCGGGAAATTTTCGATCAACGTGCCGGATTGATCGGTCAGCACCGCATCGGTGCTGATGTGATCGTCGGCATCTCCGATTTCCGGGACTTCCCGCATTTCCGCCAGATTACCAAGTAAATGATCTTTGGCCAGATTCATGCGTTCATCCGTCACCGCCAGCGCCGGCTTTTTCAATTCAACGGCCGAAAGATCAGGAAGTGAAAATTCAGGCAGTACTTCAAATTCCACGGAGAATTTCATGGCACCGACTTCCGGCACCTCCGGCATTTCCGGATCGAATTTTGGTTCGCTCAAAGGTTGTAAGCCATTGTCTTCTATGGCTTCTGACAGTGATTCTGAAATAATTTGGGAACGCACATCATTGGCGATATCCGCCTTAAATCGCTTTTCCAGCAACCGCCGTGGTACGCGACCTTTACGGAATCCAGGTAGTGCGGCATCTTTCACGAGTGTTTTCAGCACGGTGTCGAATTTGTCCTTAATTCGTGATTCCGGAATGCTGACCGTCACTTTGCGAACCACACTGCTGGGTTCTTCAATGTGAATTTCCAATTCTTCGGCCTTGGTCGCCGAACTCGGACTGCTAAGAATTGCATCTTCCATAAACTTTCTCCGCTTAAAATAGTTCAGAAACGATTTTCAGTGCAAAGCACTGGATAACCGTCTGACAAAACATCAGTTCACGATAATCTGTGCACCGGAGCGTTCAATGGCAAAATGTGGAATTGATGATCGAAAGAAAATCATGGCTACGGCCATCCGTTATTTTCAGAAGTTTTAATCCGCCTGCTGATCGCGCCGCATTGTTCCAATGACGGCCAATGCAACCGGCCAGTCAATGAATTAAACATCGTTTCAAGCAGTTGTGGTACTAAAGTTCTGAAAACCCCTTATTTTCCATCGCGACCAACGCCTGGCAACTTTGCACACCGGTACCTCGCGAGGCAACAGATATTCATCAGCCTACACTGATGAATATAGAGACTATATGCGACTTTGCCATCCGCCGCAACCGTCAACAGCCTGCCGCAGTTTGAGTAAATACAGACCGATAAAAAAGTAGGCGAGCGCCATAGGGAGGCTCGCCTACCGGAGGGGAGAGAAGGCAAAGTAAAACCCGAATCAGCGCGATGGAACATTTCAGGAATGGACTCTCTCGCACTACTAACTCTAACTATAAACCCGATTCGGCGGACGTGCAAGATTTTTTTGGTATTTTTTTTAGCCCGGAAAATTGTCCTTTGGACAAACTGTGATTGCCGCCATGTCGGCCTGCGGATACGCTGAAGAGTATTGAATAGACGCTTTGCGGTAGTGGAATCGTTGCCATCCGACGCAAGCGGCTCAAGATGAAAAGTGTCGCGGACGCCCGATGCTTTGATACAGGAGAACGTAGCGTTGATTATTACAATTGATGGCCCGGCAGGATCAGGGAAATCCGCGGCGGCAGAACTATTGGCACAACGATTGAACGTTCCGCACCTTGATACCGGAGCCATGTATCGGGCCGTTGCGCTCCTAGCCCTGCAACTGGGCATTTCCGCTGAAAATCCTGATCCGCAACGCCTGGGGCAGTTGGCCGGCAGCATGAAGCTGACCTTTGATTGGAGTACCCATCCGGCGAGAGTATTACTGGATGGTCGCGATGTCTCCAGCGATATTCGCAAGCCTGAAGTAACCGCAATAGTGTATTTGGCGGCAGCTAACACAACGGTACGCACCGAGCTGGTGCACCGGCAACGGCAGATTGCCGCTTCGGCCGGTTCGCTGGTTACTGAAGGGCGCGATCAGGGAACAGTTGTCTTCCCGAATGCGGATTACAAATTTTATCTCGATGCGGATATATTGGTTCGTGCGCGCAGACGCCTCGCGGAATTAAACCGCCGGCAAATCGCCGCAGATTTGCAATCGCTGGCGGCCGACATTCAGGCGCGGGATCAGCGGGATAAAACTCGCGGCGTTGGGGCGTTGTTAACAGCCCATGATGCCATTGTATTGGATACCACCGCCCTGACCCTTCCGCAGGTTGTTGACGCAATGGCAAAAATCATAGGAAGCAAGAGCCATGGATAATACCCCTCCGCCGCCCGCCCCGGAGACCCCTTCCGCCACCCCATCCGCGGTTGAATTGCAAGATCCCGCAGCGTGTGAAAATCAGTCCGCCCAACAAAAACGCGTGGAATATGTTTACCGGGGTGAAGGCAGCGGCTGGCTGCAGGTTTTTTTTTGGACGTTTGGAAGGGTTTTTTTGCAATTTTTCAGCGTGTTGTGCTTCCATGTGCGGGTCGCCGGAAGAGAAAATATTCCCGCCAAAGGCGCGGCGCTTCTGGTTACAAATCATCAAAGCATGTTGGACCCGTGGATGATCGGGATTGCGCTGCATCGGCAAATTCATTTCATGGCACGCGAAAGCCTGTTTAAAGGTGGTTTTGGACAATATGTTTTAGAAACCACCAACGCCTTTCCCGTCCGTCGCGGCCGGGCTGATTCCACCGCGGTGCGCGAAGCCATTCGACGGCTCAACTGCGGTTATCTATTGAATCTTTTTCCGGAAGCCACCCGCACCTCCGACGGCTCGATCGGCCCTATTGCCGCGGGCGTTGCGATTATTGTGCATCGGGCGAAAGTGCCGGTCATTCCAGTCGTCATTGACGGAGCCTTTGAAGCCTGGCCGCGAGATCGCAAGTTTTTCCGGCATTCTGGAATTCGCGTGCGCTATGGCAAGCCCATTGCCTATCAGGAATTGGCCGAATTATCCGCGGATGAAATTTCCGTGCGCATCCGGCGGGAAATGATTGAATTGCAGAAGAAACTCAAATCCGTTCATGCCGCCGCGTCTGAAGCGAGATTTGAAGCCGATCTGCATGCCGGGAAAAAGAGACTCGTGGTATCCCAGGAACTCTCGGCGTAGATACCGCGCACAGCGCATCCCGCGGCGTGGTGATCGCTTCACGCAAGGGCTGGTGGGAATAAGCATCCGGCGGCTTAACGCCGCCGCGCGCCGTAAACCCGCCGCCGGATGGGTGGCGGCGGCGATGTAGCCCCCCAGTTTATCACGCACGGTTCCTTACAGCAGGCCAAGTTGCAATAGCGCGGCATCGGACATGCGATCTTTACTCCAGGCCGGTTCCCAAACCAGATTTACTTTCGCCGTCTTGACATCCTCCACGCTTTCCACCGCTTTTTGCACCGCCGGCGGCATGGAGCCGGCGACGGGACATCCCGGTGCGGTCAGGGTCATGTCAACGGTAACTTCCTTTTCGGCGGAAATATCAATGCGATAAATCAAACCCAGATCGTAAATATTGACGGGAATTTCCGGGTCGAAAATCGTCCGCAGTTTTTCCACAATTGACGCTTCCAGCGCCTTGTTCTGTAAGGCGTCCGTGATGGTCGTACCGGTGAGCGGCTCGGAAGGCCCCGCGCTTCCGGGCGATGCCGGGGCATTGGCGGCCGGAGCGGACGAATTAACCGGCAACTTAACTGCATGCGGGTTTTTGAATACAAACCCGCGGCCGGAAGGGTCATCACGAAAATCAATTTCCGTTCCATCCAGGCTCGGAAAGCTCATCGGGTCGGCGACAATGGTGATCTCCCGCGACTGCCCCACTACATCATCTTCATGTCTGACTTCGGTTAAATCCAGCAGATAATTAAAACCCTGCGCATTGCGGCCTTTAATACCCACGCGCAGAACCGCTTTTTCCCCCATTCCCTGATCTTTGAGGATTTTCTTTATCTCCGAGGCGGCGATTTCACTTAACGCTATGGGCATGAATTGTCCTTTATATTCAATGGGGGAATCAGATATTCCTTACCGGCGGCAATATCATTAAGCCATGCCGCCATTTTTTACTGCGGCGCCCCGGATCGCAAATCCATCTTTTTATTTTACTCCGTTGAAACCGGATGAAGCTCATTTTTAATGGCCGCCTGCAATGTATGCCAGGGCAGCGTGGCGCATTTCACACGCACGGGAAATTCCCGCACACCGGAAAATACCGCCAATTTATCCAGCGCGTCAATATCCGGTGTTTGATCCATCGGACAGGTAAGCATGGCATGAAACAGCTCAAATAAAGGCTGCGCTTCCGCCGGCGTTTTACCTTTCACCGCCTCCGTCATCATGGACGCGGAGGCAGTGGAAATAGCGCAGCCATTGCCGAGGAAACTGATATCCACGATCACGCCGTTCTCGATTTTCAGGAACAACTTGATTTTGTCGCCGCAAAGCGGATTATGTCCATCCGCCACGGCTGTGGCATCCGGCATTTCCCGCTTGTTCCGCGGTTTGCGCGTGTGGTCGAGAATGGTTTGTTGATACAGGTCGCGCAGATCGGACATCAGTTGAATACCTCTTTGACTTTTTCGATGGCGGCGACCAGCCGGTCGATATCCTCGCGGTTGTTATAAAATGCCAGCGAAGCCCGCGCAGTGGCTGGGATATTGTAACGATCCATCAATGGCTGGCAGCAGTGATGTCCCGTGCGGATGGCCACGCCTTCACCATCAACAATTGTCCCGATGTCATGCGGATGAATATTGTCCATGACAAAGGAAATAACCGCCGCCTTTTCCCGGGCGGTCCCGATGATCCGCAACCCGGATATCTTATCAAGCTTTTCCGTGGCATAGGTCAGCAGCCCATGTTCATACCGTGAAATATTTTCCATGCCGATGCCGGTCAGGTAATCAATCGCTGCTCCAAGGCCTATGGCCCCGGCGATGTGCGGCGTGCCAGCCTCAAACTTGTGCGGAACCTCATTCCATGTTGACCCGGAAAAGCTCACCGTGCTGATCATATCCCCACCACCCTGATACGGCGGCATTTTTTCCAGCAGTTCACGCCGCGCCCATAAAACCCCGATCCCCGTAGGAGCGCAGAGTTTATGACCGGAAAAAACAAAAAAGTCGCAACCGATCTTCCGCACATCAATCGGCAGATGTGGAGTCGATTGTGCGCCGTCCACCAGCACCCGGATGCCCCGTTCGTGCGCGGCGGCAACAATGCGCTCAATGGGGTTAATTGTCCCCATCGCATTGGAAACATGTGTCACGGCAACCAATCGCGTGCGGTCCGACAGCAGGGGCAAATAATGCTCCAAAGACAACTCCCCGGCATCGGTAATCGGGATCACCTTTATTACCGCGCCGGTTCGCCGGGCCAATAATTGCCAGGGTACGATGTTTGAATGATGTTCCATTTCAGAAAGAATTATTTCATCACCCGAACCAATATTTTCCATGCCCCAGGTCGCGGCCACCAGATTGACGGCTTCCGTGGCACCGCGGACAAATACAATTTCCCCGGCGGAAGGAGCATGGATGAATTGTGCAATTTTTTCCCGCGCCGCTTCATACGCGGCGGTTGCATCCGCGCTTAATTTGTACACCCCACGGTGGATATTGGCATTGTAATTCGTGTAATAGCGCGCTGTCGCGGCAATAACCGCCTGTGGTTTCTGGCTCGTGGCGGCATTGTCAAGGTACGCCAGGGGCTTGCCATGCGACTGCGTTTGCAATAGCGGAAAATCAGCCCGGATTACTGCCATATCCAGTAATTCAGTCCTGGGCGGCTTTGCTCCCACCGGCTTTTCAGCGGTTATCGTCATGATTTCGCCTGATCCAGATGCAGCCGATGCAACTCGGCGGCAACAAAATCTTCCAAATATTCCCTCATTCCGCCGTGCCATATCCGCAACAACACGTCACGGGCAAAGGCGTAGGTCAGCAAAGCTCCGGCATCCGCCGCCGCAACTCCGCGCGACCGCAGATAAAACAATTGCTCATCATCCAGCGGGCCGGTGGTGGAACCATGGGTGCATTTTACGTCATCGGCGTAGATTTCAAGCTGCGGCTGGGAATTCATGACCGCATCATCCGAAAGCAGAATGGTTTTGCTGGTCTGTTTGGAGTCGGTTTTCTGCGCATCAGGCCGCACCAGAATCTTGCCCCGGAAAACCGCGCTGGCCCGGCCGCCAAGGAGATTTTTATACAATTCGTGACTCGGGCAGTTTTCCCGCGCGTGATCCAGCATGGTGTGATTGTCAATATGCTGATTGCCGGTGGCCATCGTAAGTCCATTGAGCGTGGCCTCGGCAAAAGGTTCCGCAAGATGCACGGTCATATTGTTCCGCACCAGTTGCCCGCCAGTGTTGACCACCAGCGACTGCACTGCGGCGTGTTCATGCACATGAATGGCCTCATTGGCAATATGAAACGCGGTGTCATGCTCCCGTTGTAATTTAATCAGTTCAACCTTGGCACCCTTGCCGACAACCATTTCCAGAACCGCATTGCACAACGTGGGCTGCGCTGAAAATCCGGCATAGCTCTGCACAATAGTCAGGCGGTTGTTCGAACCGACAATCAGCAGCATTCGGGGATGCACCGCCACGGGTTGATCATGACTTGATGTCACCCACAGCAGATGCACCAGCCCCATTTCCCCCTGATCCGGCGGCAGGTAAAGAAATGCGCCATCTTCAAAGCCCGCAAGATTCATGGCTGAAAAGCCATTGGCTTGCGCGGGCATTTCCCGGCCCAAATAACGCTGCACCCGCTCACCGTGCTTTTCCATCGCCTGCCGGATATTCATTATTTCCGCTTTTCCGACCATGCTGGAAAATTCCGGACGGTATATTCCGTCCACAAACACCATCTGCTGGGCACCGAGCTTTTTCAAGCACAGACCGCTTAGTTGCTCCGATGTTAACTCCCTGCTGTTGCCCGGGGAGTTGAAATTGATTTTCCCAATCGGCGCGGTGTTGGTCAGCCGCCAATCTTCATGCGTAACCGGCGGCAGGCCGATGGCGTTAAAGGTGTCCGCCGCTTCCGACCGCCGCTGTTGCAGCCACGGCGCGCCGTATGTTGGACCCAACGCACAGCGCGTTTCGGGCTTTTCCATAGTCGGTGTTGTTGCGATCATATTGACTCCGGGGAATTTCATTTAAAATAATTCTCAGGCGGCCGCGCCGGCGTTTTCCAGCCAGGCGTAACCACGTTTTTCCAATTCCAGCGCCAGATCCTTGCCGCCGGATTTAACTATTTTGCCATCACACAAGACATGCACAAAATCGGGCACAATGTAATCCAGCAATCGCTGATAGTGTGTCACCACCAGAATCGCCCGTTCCGGACCACGCAGGGCATTGACGCCATTGGCAACTATTTTCAGTGCATCAATGTCAAGGCCCGAGTCGGTTTCATCAAGAATCGCAAATTTGGGATTCAGTACCGCCATCTGAAATATCTCATTGCGTTTTTTCTCACCGCCAGAGAATCCTTCATTCACCGAGCGGTTCAAAAAAGTTTTATCCATTTCCAGCAGCGCCATTTTCTCTTTGACCATCTTCAGAAAGTCCATGGCATCAAGTTCTTCCTTGCCATGGTGCTTGCGAATGGCATTGACCGCCGCTTTGAGAAAATAACTTGTGGTAACCCCCGGAATTTCAACCGGATACTGAAATGCCATGAACAGGCCCTCACACGCCCGCTCTTCCGGCGACAACTCCAGCAAATCTTTGCCGTCAAAGGTCACGCTGCCGCCGGTAACCGCATAGGTTTCCCGCCCGGCCAGCACCGATGAAAGCGTGCTTTTCCCCGAACCATTCGGCCCCATGATGGCGTGAACTTCACCGGGATTAATGGTTAAATCGATGCCTTTGAGTATCTGCCTGCCGCCTACGGCCGCCTGCAAATTGTTTATTTCAACCAATGCCATAAAAATAGCTTCCTTTCCAGATTCAATAAGTTATTTCTCTTACCGGGCCAATTTGCCGGGGACGATGGATTGCTTATCCGACGCTGCCCTCAAGGCTCACGCCCAGCAACTTCTGCGCTTCAACCGCAAATTCCATGGGAAGTTCCCGGAATACTTCCTTGCAGAATCCGTTGATAATCATGTTTACCGCGTCTTCCAGCGATATGCCGCGCTGCTTGCAGTAAAAAAGCTGATCTTCACCGATTTTGGAGGTGGACGCCTCATGCTCCGCCTTGGAACTCGTATTTCTTACTTCTATATATGGGAACGTATGGGCACCACATTTATCCCCCAGCAGCAGGGAGTCACACTGTGTGTAGTTGCGGGCATTGGCGGCGTTTTTCAAAATCTTAATCAAGCCGCGGTAGGTGTTCTGCCCTTTGCCGGCGGAAATTCCCTTGGAAACCACTGTGCTGCGGGTATTTTTGCCTATGTGGATCATCTTCGTGCCCGTATCCGCCTGCTGCCGATGATTGGTCAACGCCACGGAGTAAAACTCGCCGATGGAATTGTCACCCTGCAAAATCACACTCGGATATTTCCATGTAATGGCTGATCCGGTTTCCACCTGCGTCCAGGATATGCGGGCATTCTCCATACATTTGCCCCGTTTGGTGACAAAATTGTAAATGCCGCCCTTGCCTTCCTTGTCACCGGGATACCAGTTTTGCACCGTGGAATATTTAATCTGTGCGCCCTTGAGCGCTACAAGTTCCACCACCGCCGCATGGAGCTGATTTTCATCCCGCATCGGAGCCGTGCAACCTTCAAGATAACTGACATACGCCCCTTCGTCCGCGACAATTAAGGTACGCTCAAACTGTCCGGTATTTTTGGCGTTGATCCGGAAATAGGTGGATAGTTCCATCGGGCAACGCACTCCCTTGGGAACATAACAGAACGATCCGTCACTGAATACCGCGGAATTCAGCGTGGCATAGAAATTATCTGAATAAGGCACCACCGAACCGAGGTATTTCCGGATCAACTCCGGATGTTCCTGCACCGCTTCGGAAAATGAGCAGAAAATAACCCCCATTTCCGCGAGCTTGGCTTTAAACGTTGTGGCTACGGAGACGGAATCAAAAACCGCGTCCACCGCCACGCCGGCAAATATTTTCTGCTCCTCGAGCGGCACGCCCAGCTTTTCATACGTTCGCAGCAACTCCGGATCGACCTCATCCAGACTCTTAAGTTGCTTTTTGGCCTTCGGAGCCGAGTAGTAAATAATGTCCTGGAAGTCAATGTCCGGATATTTTACGTTGGGCCATTTCGGCTCGGTCATCGTCAACCAGTGGCGAAACGCTTTGAGCCGCCATGCAAGCATAAATTCCGGCTCATTTTTGCGTTTGGAAATCGCCCGGACAATCTCTTCATTAAGGCCTTTAGGCAGGGCATCGGCTTGAATATCCGTTACAAAACCCCACTTGTATTCCTGATTGGCCAGTGTTTCTATTGTGCCTTCATCGGTTGGCATGGTTAAAACCCCTAAAAACAGACAAATCCAACCGGATTGTCCGCAAAAGTCCCGCAACTCACTACCAGATTATGTTAGGGATTCGATTGCATCATGTCAATTGAGACTCGGTCTCAACTTCATTCGACGCGCTCCATCCCAAAATCTCGCCAACCGGTATTGTTTGGTATATCGCCCCCAATACGCACCACACGGGTGCCAGATTCATTTATTCTCGTCGAATCATATTATTTAGCAAGAAAGCGGTTGACCAATCACTGTATTCAGCACCCACCACCCACGGCGCACGATTACGGTTGTGGGCAACGCGAGGATTACTTAACGCCCCCCCACCAATTCACCGCAGGATTATTCTGCCGCGTTTGTTTTTGCGCGCATCGGCTTATGGCCATATCGACGCGTTGGAATCGATGCAGTTCCGGTTCACCCCAATACACGGCACCGGCCGTGTTGCGGGCTGCCCGCCGTCCCGATCGCCTCTTGGGGCTTGTTAAGCAATATCTCGGATTCACCCAGCCTCGGTGGAAACACGCGGCCCATTTGTGGGACGGCAACGTAGGCCTCAACGGCAATCATCCACAGTTCGTTCGTGAATTGTTACTTGCTTTTTTCCCCGAATGCCGTTTACAAAAGTTGTAACACCGCTTGGAGAATTGTTGAAATCCCCGCTGCAATGAACCATCATGCGGTGCATTCCCGCGCCAATTATGTTAATCCTCGGATTCTCCTTATAATTCCGGCATGTTAACGAAGCGTATTATTCCGTGTCTTGATGTGGATGCCGGCCGAGTGGTCAAGGGCGTCAAGTTTTTTGACCATGTGGATGCCGGCGATCCGGTGGAGCAGGCTCTGTTTTATGACCAGTGCGGGGCTGATGAATTGGTATTTTATGATATTACCGCCAGCCATGAGGGCCGGCAGATCATGGTGGATGTTGTGCGCCGCGTGGCGGATAGCGTGTTTATGCCTATTACCGTCGGTGGAGGCATTCGCACGCTTGAGGATGCCACAAGCTTAATTCAAGCCGGGGCGGAAAAGGTCAGTTTGAACTCCGCGGCCGTGAAAGACCCGGAATTAATTTCCCGTATTGCCCGCAAGTTTGGTCGTTGTGCCACGGTTCTGGGGCTGGATGCGAACCGTGTTAAAAAATCCGACGGCCATGAATTCTGGGAAGTTTTTGTTAATGGCGGCCGGGTGGGCACGGGGCGCGACGTTTTGGCCTGGGCCAAAGAGGCCGAGTCGCGCGGTGCCGGTGAAATTGTGCTCAATGTAATGAACTCGGACGGCACCTTGGAGGGGTATGATATTGAAATGACCGCAGCCGTCAGTGAATCGGTTCATATTCCGGTGGTGGCCAGCGGCGGAGCCGGCAAACCCGAACATCTTCTTGAAGTGCTAACCGTTGGAAAAGCGGATGCGGCCCTGGCGGCGTCCATTTTCCATTTCCGAACCTGGTCCGTGCCGCAGGTCAAAGATTATCTGGCCAAACACGGTGTGTGTGTCCGTTTGACACCGGAGCCGCAACATGCTGGATAGCGTATTATTATGGATTGACAAGAACCGATCATTGTGGATGCACGATCTGAAACAATGGCTGGCCATTCCCAGTGTTTCCGCCAAACCGGAACATGATGCCGACATTCAGGCGGCGGCGGAATGGGCGGCGTTTTACCTG
>JAJYZY010000117.1 GCA_021799715.1 Planctomycetota bacterium
CACACCCTTTCATCCACGCAGCCCGTATGCCTGCGCCAAGGTCTACGCCCATTGGCAGGTCATTAATTATCGCGAGGCCTACGGCATGTTTGCCTGCAATGGCATACTTTTTAATCATGAATCCCCGCGGCGGGGCGAAACGTTTGTAACCCGCAAAGTCACCCGGGCGGCCACGCGCATTAAACTGGGGCTGCAAGATTCACTATACATGGGCAATCTTGATGCCAAGCGGGATTGGGGCTTTGCCGGGGACTACGTGGAGGCGATGTGGCTGATGCTTCAGCAGGAAAAACCGGATGATTATGTCATTTCAACGGGTGAAACGCGCAGCGTGCGTGAATGGGTTGAATTGTGCTTTAACCATGTCGGGCTGGACTGGAAGCAATACGTCAAAATGGATGAACGATATTTGCGCCCCGCGGAGGTGGACTTACTGCTCGGCGACAGCACCAAGGCGCGGAACAAACTGGGGTGGAAACCGAAAGTGAATCTGGAAGCACTGGCCAAGATGATGATGGAACACGACATGCGCCTGGCAGAGCAGGAAAAACTGCTTCGCCAACACCGTTAGGGCAGGTGCAGAAATGACTCCACCGGATTCACGCAGAATCGCGGGGGAAACCCGCTGCCGCTTGGCCGGCATGGAGCCATAGCGTGATGTCGTTTGCAATGATGATCAAATTAATGGAAACTCCGGGAATTCACGGATTCGCATTCACCAGCATTTTCCTTGTGAGACCGGCTCTTCAAGATTATAGTGCTGGGCGGCAAAAAGGAAGTCCCGGTGACGGGACGTCGGGAAAAGGCGGCCCGATTGGAAACATCAACGGCTCCGGGCAGGCAAACCCGGGCAAGGAGAAAGGAATCCTGGCCATGAAATACTCCATCCGATTTCCCAAGTTGACGGCGGCATTTTGCATGGCCGCCTCTGCGGTTGGCATCAGCACCGCATCGGCCAATGCGCAGGAAACCCCGGCCATGGCCCGGCAGATTCAACAGCGCGAAGCCGCCATCAAACCTGATGACGCCGCGGGCCATCAACGCATGGCTCAATATTTGTACAACAACCGGCTGTATGATCAGGCATTGCAGCAGGTCAATGAAGCGTTAAAAATCAATCCAAATTTTCAGAATGCCCAACTGCTGAGAAATCTCATTGAAAATCAGTTGCGGCGGCAATCCAGCACTCGGAATCCCTCCCCCGCGGCACAGGCCGCAAATGTCAGCCAAATGTCCACGGTTCCGACCACGAGCGGGCAGAGTCTTTTGACAATGAAAGATGTCTATAAGATCAGATTCTGGCAGTTGCAACGCCACGAGACAGCTCCGATCGAGGGAAAAATCCTGCACCGCCGAAAAACGCTCATGGCGTTCTGGCGAAAACTTATCCTGCGCAATCCCATGTATCAGGATCGCACGATGACCCGCCGGGACTACGAACAGTTTATCAGCCCGAATAATTTCAACCGGCAGATTTACCTGATCCGTCGGCTTGGCACCCCGAAATACTGGGATAAGGTGCAACTCAAAAGTGATCCGCAGATCATGAAAATTTTCCGCACGGATATTCAGCCCATTGTGCTGCAAAGCTGCGGAACCATTGGCTGCCACCGCGGACAAAATGCGCCGGGCTTCCGAATTTATGGCGACCAGGGCGGCAACAACACATTGAAAACCTATACCAATTTTCTGACGCTCACACGGTTCAGATACAAGAATATGCCTCTGATCAGCCAGCAAAATCCACGGATGTCCCTGCTGCTGCAATATCTCAAGCCCAAAGAGCTTCAGGCCTATTCGCATCCAGGCAAAATAGGCCCCATGCCTTTAAAATTCAGTGAAACCAAGGTCATCAACTGGATTGAATCACTGCGTTATCCACCGCACAGCTACGGAATTTTCAACTCTCCCGCGGCGACAACACGCGCCACGGCGCAGGGCACCGCCGGCACACCGGCGAAATAGGGACCCGTATTACACGGCGCACGAACATCGGTAATGATGATCTGGATATCCGGCATTGGGCTTTCCAGGAAAGCGCCTCCAAGGACTAAGCGGCTTTGCGATGGCTCCGATTTTCCCCCAATGCGCGGCGGCGCAGTCATTGCCCTCCCGTTTACCGGTGAGAGGTCGGGCACCGGGGCGTAAAAAGCGAATTCCGGTCATGAAGCGAATAGCGGGGGCGGGCTAAATTCTGGCGGCTGCGGATTCGTTGGTTTTGTGAAAAGAGCTGACACCAGGCTTGAATACCACTTTATCTTCCACCACGACCAGTTCTTCGTTGAGAAAATATTTGACGGCCTTGCCCAAGGTTTGAGCTTCGAGTTCCAGGCCGCGTTGCCGCACGTCCTCGGCCTGATCCACCCCGACGTTAATATGGAAAACATCCTGGAGAATAATGGGGCCTTTGTCGAGTTCCTCGGTGACAAAGTGGGCGGTACAACCCGTGACGCGCACGCCGCTTTCAAACGCCTGGCGGTATGGATTGGCACCGGGAAAGTAAGGCAGCAATGAGGGGTGAATATTGATGATTTTATGGCGGTAAGCGGCGATGATTTCCGGTGGAAGAATTTGCATATAACGGGCAAGAATAATCAAATCCGGATTCAAAGACCGCAATTTTTCCAGCAGCCAGCGCCGATGGCCGGCTTTCGCCGCTTCGTCCGGACCTGAAGGGGAAAAGCTGAAAGGCAATTTCTCGGCTTGAGCGATATTTTCCAGTACCGGATGATTGGCGAGCACTGAAACAATTTGGCCGTTGAGTTCATTTTGGCGGTTAAGCTCCAATAGTTTTTGCAGGCAATGCGGCTCTTTGCTTACCAGCACCACCACGCGCTTGGCTTTGCGGGCCTGGCGCAGGGTGATGCGGGCTTCCATCTCAATTTGCCGCCCCAATTCCAGCAATCCGGTAATAAGTTGATCCAGTGAAATGGTCATATCGTGCAGATCAACGAGCATATCCATCACGAATATGCCGCGAACAACGCGTTGTTCCATATCCTCAATGTTGATGCCGTTGGCGGCCACATAGGTGGCAAATTTTGCGACGACACCCTTCTGGTCCCTGCCCTGCACGGATATCACAGCCAGCACCTTGGGGTTTTCCGACATCTCGAATTCCTTCATTCTTAGTGCGCGACGAACGTCAGGTCTTTTATCGCCACCGCAACCAACCGGCTGCGGGTTGTCATCGTCAACTTACATCGACTCGGCCGAGTTCTTTCCGCACAAGCCGTTAATGTGGATGCATCATAGCACATGCCAACGCCGCGGCACCAGTAATTCCGGCATCATTGCCAAGTTCAGCCGCCCGAATGGCAATGGCCGGCGGGTCCATTTTCCAGTAGTTTTCCTCAAAGTGCCGCCGCACGGGCTGCAGCAGAAACTCCCCGGCAGCCGCCATGCCGCCGCCAAAGACAATCATTTGCGGATCCAGCCAATGGACCGCGCTGATGCAGGCGATGGCAAGATATCGGCATGTCTGATTCCAGATATTCAACGCCAGTTCGTCGCCCCTGCGGGCATGATCTTCCACATCCCGCGCTGTTAGTTCTCCAACTTGGGCCAGGGCGTCGCGGAGGCTGGAAGTTATTTCCGGGTCGTGCAGGGCCTGCATGGCCCGCTGCCCCACGCGGCTGGCGGCGGTGTACATTTCCAGACACCCTTTTTGCCCGCAGCCGCACAATGCCCCGTCGGGCACCACAATCGAATGCCCCAACTCCCCCGCCATATCGGTGTGGCCGCGCACCAGCCGCCCATCAAGTATAATGCCGCCCCCCACACCGGTGCCCAACGTAATCATCATCATGTTGCGGACCTTCAAACTTTTACCGGCTCCCGCGAAGAACTCGCCATACGCGGCGGATCGAGCGTCATTTTCAAGAATGGCGGGCTTGCCCAATGCGCTGGAGATGCGATCCCGCAACGGCACATTTTCCCAGCCCGGCAAATTGGCACTGCGAATCACAACCCCTTTTTCCGTGGATAACGGACCGGGGGAATCGATACCCACCGCCGATACCGCATCGAGTGTGATGCCGGCGCACTGAGTTGCCTGATGGGCAGCTGCGATCATATTGGCGATGACGGCATCCGGTCCGCGGCCAGTTGGCACGCTGACTTTCGAGAGCGGCTTGCCCGCGCAATCCAGCACCCCCGCTTTAATATTCGTGCCGCCAAGGTCCAAACCGATGTATAAGCCGTCGGACACAACATATCCTTATAAAAAGCAAATTTACAGCATGCGCCGGCGACCGGAACGCAACGGAAACGCTTCGGGGCTGCGCACGATCACCTTCGGATTTTCCGTTACCGCCTCCGCCCACCGGCTGCCCGTTTCCGCTGCGCGGCCAGGTCAATCCGGGAGCCTGTTCGGGTACTCGCCGAGTTGCGACGATATGATTTTTGCTCCCATCAACCAGTGACGACGCTGGCGTAAATCAACACGATGGTACACCATGGAGTCGCCCCGCGGGGCGGGCCTGGAATGTCCGCTTCGCTTTGTTGTCGCGCCTTGCGGACTTACTACCCATCGTCGGCTCAATACGCTGCGGCGAATTCGGGGCATTTCAAAGCCATTACAATCCCGTCCATTACTCGGACAGACTCCTCGTGGGGGTATCGCCGCAACACGCCTAATTCTTTGAGGCCACCGTCCTGATCGCAATGGTTTCCGGGGCCAGCCCCCGCGCGGTTGCGGTTACGAGAATCACGCCCGGCTTGCGATCGGCCTGTACCAGCACCATGCAGTGGCCATAAAAGGCGCGGTGGTAGTAAGCCTGATTGGGTTCATGGCACGCCGGATCACCATTGCCGGTGCCGACAATTCTACCCGGCCCGGTGATGCTGAATCGCACCATATTCATCGCATCGGTTACAACGTGGCCCTCGGCATCCATGACGGATACGGCAATTGGAGCAATATCTTCGCCATTGGCCCGCATTTGGGGCCATTGGTTCACCAACCGCAGACCCACCGCCGGACCCGTGGTGCGTTGCGTCCATGAAGCCACAAGTTTTCCGTGGTTGTAGCCGCGGGCCACAAGCTTTCCAGGCTGATAGGGAACTTGCCAGTCCAGGTACCAGTACCTGGGCATTTTTTTCCGGCCAATTTCTTTGCCATTCAGAAATAATGCAACGGTATCGCAATTGCCGAAGCAACGCACCAGCACTTTTTTACCAATCATGGATTTTGGCAAATCCCATTGGGGACAAATATAAACCAGCGGCTTATTGCCCCACCAGGCTTTATAGTAATAGGCATCCGGTTTGGGGAAGCCGCAGATGTCCAATACGCCGAAGTGGGAATTGATATCGGGCCAGGCATAAGGCGTGGTTTCGCCGCGGTAATCAAAACCAGTCCAGTTGAAACCACCTTCAACAAATTTCTGGGTGGCAATGGGTTTCCACGCATCCCAGGCTAATTGTGACCAGTTCGTGTGCATGGTGTACTGGGTAACCAGCCCCCTGCTTTTGCTGCTGGCCAGCACGCCGCGGTCACTGCAGGTGCTGCCGATTTCACTGCCGAAGATCGGCAGATTCGGCAGGAGTTTGTGCATCCAGAGATAATCACCGGGGTGATAGTTGATGCCTTGCAGATTTTCCACATGCGTAAAGCCGTGCGGATAACCGCCATTCATGGCACAGGTGATCGGGCGTGTGCGGTCAAATTTGTGCACTTCATGCATTAAGGCGCGGAAAACCTTTTCGCCGTATTTGGTCCCCTGAATATTCCATTCCTCATTGCACATGGACCACATGATGATGCTGGGATGATTGCGGTCGCGCAGGATCATGAATTTAATCGCCGCCATGTTGTTGTAGGGTTGCCCGACCGCGGACTTGGGATTTTGCGTATCCGTCGGATGGCGGTTTTCATCCATGACCAACATGCCCAGATGATCGCAGGCGCGATAAAATGCGGGCGAAACGGGGTTATGCGAGGTTCGATACGCGTTGGCGTGGAGTTCCTTTTTCAACATCATCACGCGCCACCACCATAAATTATTCGGGGCACCGATGCCCACTGCGGGGAAATCCGCATGGTTGCACTCGCCCTTGATCTCCACGCGTTTGCCATCAAGAAAAAAGCCATTTGCGGGATCAAAACGCAGGGTACGAATTCCGAATGTGGTGTCTTTGACATCCACATTTCGGCCATCGGATTCAATGATGGTATGGAGTTTATACAAATTCGTGTGATGCAGACTCCACAACGCCGCATGCGGTAAAGTCGTGTGCTGATTGAACGTGGCATGCTGTCCGGCGGAAAGCATTTCCGCGGTACGCGCGGTGGCCACAGCCTGACCTGCGGAGTTATCGATGGTGGAAACAATGGAAAATACCGCCGAATGTAAACGGTTATTGGCCACCGTTGTCTGAATGGCCAAATGAGCATCGGCGTGATCACCGGTGCTGGAACCGTAATGAATCGGTCCCGGCACATGACTGATGACATAGGTACCGTACCGCGTGATGTGGAGGTTATGTTTCGCAATCAGCCAGACATTCCGATCAATACCGCCGCCTTCATACCACCAGCCTTCAAAATGGGTGGGATTGACATAAACGGCCAGCGTATTGGGTTTGTTAAAATGAACATTTCTGGAAATATTAAAGCGGAAGCCGGTGTATCCGCCGGCATGTTTCCCCACGCGATGTCCATTAACGTATACATGCGCATCGCGGTAGACACCCTCAAAATATAACCAGAGCATTTTGCCCTTATCCGCCTTCGGCACGCTAAAGCTGCGTTGGTACCAGGCCGGATATACCGGCAGATATCCGTGCCCGCCATTGGCGTGTGGGGAAAATTTTCCCCGGACAATAAAATCATTGGGAATGCGAACCTTCCGCCAGGAGGAATTCACCGTCGGAACCGCGGAAGGGCTTGACGCACGGTGCCATCGCCAATGGAAGTTCAAGTTAATGCGCGTCCGGGGATCGGCACCGCTACTGCGCGGAGAAAAACCCGCCAGCGCCAGCAACACCGCAAATAATGCCATGGCCGAGTGCCGCCGGGATAAAGCGACGGAAGTTCCGCACATACCAAGGGAGGCATCGAATGTCCGGCAAAGCAGCAGGCCCGCGGCCTTTTGTAAAGGCCGCCGGACGAATCTGTGGGACGGTAAGTGCGAAGTTTGTTCAGAACGCATCATGAAATTTCCATCACCTGATGAGACAATAAAAAGCATGTTGCCACCGTTAATCACCAACAACCATGAATCCGGGAACCCGCGTGCGCTAATTCCTCAAATTCATCCCATTTTTGAACCAGGCGTGATTATCCAAACCAGTCATTCATCGCTTTGCCTCGCCGCCTTGGTCGTTGATTCCGAAATGGCTTGT
>JAJYZY010000118.1 GCA_021799715.1 Planctomycetota bacterium
GACCCCCCTGCCGAAAACCCCATGACCCCGACGCGATGCGGATTAATATGCCATTGCTTGGCGTGTGCGCGAACAATCTGCACGGCGCGCCGCACATCCTGTAACGGCCATGGCACGCCACCGGGCGGGAGCTTACCATCCGGCAGACGATAGCGCAGAATATAACAATTCACTCCTATGTGATTAAACCATTTGGAAGGCGCAACACCTTCCGGGGGAACCCACTCACTGACATATCCGCCGCCCGGACAAATAACCACCGCCGTGCCGCTGTTGTTGGCTGCCGGGGCCGGGTAGCAAGTCAGTTCCGGCCAGCGTACCGGCGCAAGAAGAACCCCGATGGAATTCTTTCTGGGATGTCGTTGACTTATGGGAACATTCAAATGCGGCCAAATCGGAATAATTCGCGGCGTGGCCGCATTGCAAGATCGACATGGCAACAGGGCGGCCAAGGCGATGGCCAATACCATCAGGATTCGCTTCAGTGAACGCATGTACATCTCCAAAAAAAACTCCAAGAGATCAGTTCATTCTTATGCAAAAATATCTCCTCCGCGTTTACGCCGCCGCACGGCGGAAACCCACGGCCGGTTTGGCTGGGTGGCGAACGAAAATCCGAAGTCAAAACGACACCTGTCGTTAACTCAACTTTTTTATCTTGCGATCAGCCGCTGTTTGCATCCAGCGCGTTATAGTTTCGGGCAATGGCGATTGAAAGTCCAGTGTTTTTCCCGTGCGCGGATGTTTTAAGCGCACATGCACCGCGTGCAGACATAATCTACCTTCACCCCCCCGCCGGGCTGCGGGCGTGCCATAAAAAACATCTCCCACCACCGGATGGCCGATGGCCGCAAATTGCACGCGTATCTGATGTTTTCGGCCGGTGTGAAGCCGGCACCGAATCAGGCTGAATGCCCGATTGGATTGTAAAACCTGATAATCCAATATGGCCGGCTTGCCGGCCGCGGCGTTTTTTATTTCAGGCGTTTTCGAACACACGCGCACCATTCCAGATTCCGTTTCCAGCAAACGATGTTCCAACCGCCCCACCGGTGACTTGGGCGTGCCATGCACCACAAGTTCATACTCTCTGGTAATGCTGTGGGTTCGGAATTGTCGCTTTAAATCCGCCAACGCCCGAACGCCGCGCGCCAGAACCAGCAAACCCGATGCGTCCCGATCCAGCCGATGCACCAGGTGGATTTTCAATTTCTGGTTGTCCCGGCCGAGCACCCGATTCACCCCCGCCAGCAACGTGGGCCTCTTTTCTTCCGCATGGGTTGCCGTCAGCAGACCGGCCGGTTTAACCACCACCAGAACATCGGTATCCATGTGGATTGTCTGCACGGCATCATCAAGCCGCGGCGCAAGGGCGGCGGTGCCGTCGCGAACGCGCGGCGTAAGCCCCTCCGGCACGGGTTGCTTGAGTGATCGCACGGGTTGTCCATCAAGCTCAACGCGCGACTCTGCCACCATTCGGCGCAACGTTGTGATCCTGGCCTGCGGATAGGCGCTGCGGAGAAAGTCCAGGATGGTGGGGGCGGGATTCATAACTATAACACATTAACATATATACAATTACAGCACATCGTTGGTGAATCGACCGAAGATGCGCTCAAAGTCATCCACGGAAAAATATTGGATCACAACTTTACCCGCCCCTTTTTTCCGACTCGGAATGATCCTCAGCTTCGTGCCGAGTTGTCGGGAAATGCGTTGCTCCATATCCAGCACATTGGCGGTGCGGACCGTGCCGATTTTGGCGGCCCGCGCCGGAGCGGCGGCCCCGCTTTCCCTGGCGAGGCTTTCAAGCCGGCGAACACTCAAACCTTGATGCGCGGTCAAGGTTGCCAGGGCGATTTGCCGCTGCGGATCATCAATGCCGGCCAGTACCTTGGCGTGGCCGGTGGAAATGGTCCCGGCGGTGAGCATGTCCTGAATTTCACCGGGCAGATCCAGAAGGCGCAGAAAATTGGTGATGGTCGTGCGATCTTCCCCAAGGCGCGCGGCGGCCTGGTTGTGGGTGATCGAGAAGCGCTCAATATAGGCGTGATAGGCCTTGGCGCGTTCAATGGCGTTGAGGTCCTGGCGTTGAATATTTTCAATTAAAGCCCATTCAATTTGCTGCTCCGGAGTGGTTTCCGCGCGGATAATTGCGGGTACCGTCAGCAGGCCCGCAATTTTGGCTGCTGCCGTGCGGCGATGGCCGGCAACGAGTTGATATCGTTGCCCCACCTGTTTGAGCAGTACCGGTTGAAGGATACCGTGTGTGCGGATGGAATCCGCGAGCTCCGCCAGGGCCGGGGTGTCCATGTTTTTACGGGGCTGATCCGGATTGTCATCAATTTGATCCAGTGGAACATCGTAAACACGAATATTGTTATCATTCGATTGTGGCACATTTTGTGGAATGCTTGAATTATCACTACTATTTGTAGTATATGGCGCGGTTTCTGGAATTTGGGATTTTGGCTTTTGTGCAATCAGGGCATTAAGGCCCCTACCGAGTCGTGCTTGAGCTGCCATGGAATAATCTCCGCGTATGCGCATCCAAATGTTCTACGTGGAACATTGTCGGCCATATTCACCATCGCGTCAAGCGAAGTGTTTGCATTGACGTATCGGATAGTAACTTTTAGGCAAGCTAAAATCCGGCAATTGATCGGACCGGTTTCTGAGGCGCCAATTACGTCCGTCGACGGAGTTTAAAACTTACATCCCTCCCCTACTCGTTTATTTTACATGTTTATCAAATGGAGAATCTGATCCCGTATTATGGCCGGGAAATCAGCAAGTAGCCAATGTGTGTACAAGGCCACCACAGATTGCGCCGATAACACTGATAAAGGAGCGGGTAGTGATGTAGATCCGTGATCGTTGCGTTGGCCCGCCGCTTGCCATAATTGCGCGAATTCTTCCCGGCACATCCTGACTTGGCTGGCACCGCTTTCAACGCCAATTCCCACGCCGTATCCGTGTTACCGGTGCGATCCGTGGTTTTTTGGTTGAAGCCACCCTCGTGTATCCTACAAAATCCAAGTTCTGCGGTATCGGATCAGTCTAATTAAAGTGCCGTCAGCTCAATGCCGCCAACTCCGCCGCAACTCGTTGACCGAGGAATCATGTTCCACGTGGAACATGGTGCAACCAACGGAAGAATCTATGCTGCGGAATTTAGCCAAATGCGTGCCAGCCGGCCAAGCTCAATCCAATTCATTTTCTTGTACAACGCCAATGCCGGGTCGTTGTCCGCATCAACCTGCAGCAGGGGGGTTTTGCCCATTTGTCGAATTCGGGCGGCCAAATCATCCACCAGCTCGGCACCAAAACCCTGCTTGCGGTATTCCGGAAAAGTGAAAACGCCACCTATTTCAACGGTTGTTGGTAAAATTAAGTCAAATTTCGCTAACGCGACAATAGCTCCATTGTTTTCATGAACATAAACATTGCGGGATTCAATCCAGGCATCTACATCCGCATCGAATAATATGCCGCGCTCCTGATTGTACAATTTTCGCCACCGATTCAATATCGGTTCGTCGCCATCCCGCGCCAGACGCACCTTGTTGCTCAGTGCCGCCGGCTTATCCGCAGGCAACTTCATCATAATGTTCACGGTTTTTCGCGCTGCCGCCTTCCGATTAACCATGGAAAGCAGCCGCGGTGTCATGGCCGAAATGCCATCGGCCAAGCCGGTAATATAATTCAGCGGCAGGGGCGGGTTCGGGGTTTCAGCGGTAACGGCTGCCGCTTTTTGCGGCGGATTGCCGTTCCACCACGCCTGCAGATAATCGCACATGGCATCCGCAGCTTCTGCACTCGATGCCAGGACATCCGCGCGATGCGCTTTTGGAACGTAAAGCATTGCGCCATAAGCACTTGCAAAATTAATTGTGGCTGTTGTGCTCTTTGGTTTTCCAATCACCACCAGATGCAAATCATCGCGCGCCAGCGGGGGGGTTAAGGCCAATCTGTCCCAGAAATGGGCCAGGGTATCCATGACCCCGCCGCCGGCGGTTCTCAGATAATCCGCCGCCTGTCTGGACCGGTCCAGCGGTACCCGTACCGCCGCAACCGTTCGTGCTTCTGATTGCTCCGTTGTGTTCAAAGCGCTTCAACTCCAGAGCCGCCGGAAACCATCTCGACTAATGTATGTAAACAGCAATAAGTGAACACGTTTATATCCATTGAATTTACCGCTGTTGAACGGGTGCCATCCCCTGGAACGCTTTCCGCCCCGTTGCAACGCCGTTATTCTAACGTTTTACGTCCGGGATTAAAGGGCATTCCAACACCGCCGGCATTTTCGCTCCCGCCGCCCGCTTTGATCCGCTGTGCCGCGTTTACCAACCATGCGCCGCGTCGTCCGGGCCGTTGGGAATTTTGTGCAACAATGATGCTCAACCGCCGCATGGCCGCAATAGTCGATTATTCATTGAGCTCGGCCGGGGCAGCCATAAGAAAAGCCATCATGAATTTCCACCACGCCGCATCGCCCGGGCAATGGCCTGCTTGCTGACGGGGGTCATTGGCGGACCGCCAACTATTTGTTCCGTCATCGCAATTGCCAATATTCCGTCATGTTCTCCGGGGTTCAGCGCGTTATGGTGCATCGGTAACGGCTCTTTTAATTGCCCGTGCCACACCAACTCCGGCTGCGCCAATAGCGGATCCCGCATCACGGCCAATACACGCGGTGGGGCGGCAAGATAACTGGTGCCGATTCCCAGTTCCTCGTCCAATTCCCGATAAAGATGTTCCAAAAGCACATCCGCGTCGCCGCCGCGCTGCGCGGGCCAATCCAACACGCCGCCAAATAGATGTGCCCAATGCGGATAGGCGGCCACAGCTTTGCTGCGCACGCCCAGATAAGCGGTGTCCCCGTGCGTCAGCAGAATGCTGTTGCCCAGCGCCGGCGTGATTGCGGCGGGGGAGTGGCGCTGAAACCAGTCCTGATCGCGCAGGGTTGTAACGAGAAATGTTTTATAGTCGGTTGGCCCCAATTCCAGATTCAGAATCCCGCCGGCCGCCGAAACACTTTTCAAATAGGCCACCGGACTGTTAAATAATGTGCGGCCCTCATGACATGCCGCATGCATGTATTGTGCCCAACGCGCTTCAATTCGGCTTAATGCGTCCGGCGGGGGGGCATGATGTTCCGTATATGTCAGCACAATCTGTTCCGCCGAGAACATTCCTGAAGCCAAAATTTCCAATTCTTCGCGCATGGCCCAATGGTAACCGAATGCTCCCCGCCCTGGCCAACCCCGCAACAAACGCATGAAGAGCCAGCCATCGCGCTGCCGCGGCACCCCATTTGCCCCTTGCGCTGTTGGTAAATATTTTCGCGCTGTACACAGTGGCGGCGGGGAATTGGGGCGGTATGATTTCCACGTTAACGGGATGTTCATCCGCGGTCGCGACGGGACAACTTGCTCAACGCGGAAGAGCAAATGGCCGGGCGGGAGTTTATACATATCCGGCAAGGCCGGGAATAATTTTTAGAAGCGGGCGATGCGGCCCGCCGCCAAAGGGTTTGTGGTGTAGTTTGCGGAACAGGAAGCGCCGGTGAACCGACGGATACTCCCGTTTGTAATAGGAGGTATTTCCGATGGCGTTTTTTAATTCATTTCGCTATCCATCGCAGCGCGTGAGTAGCGCTTTGTGGGCATCAGGCGGGGCCGTGTTCTTCACGGCTATACTGTACTGGTGCAGCTGCGGGGCAACCGCCTCGGCGGTGGGCAGCGTTTCTTCGGCGAGTGTTCTCGGTGCCAGCCACGCAGCGGCCGGCGATCTTCAATTACTGGTTCATTCTCTCGAAGGGCGACTGGCAAAGTTAGGTCAAGGAACCATTCACTATGAGTATTATAAATTCAGGTGCACGCCCGGTGATTTTCGGAAGATCAAAGATGCCTTTGACCGGAAGAATGCGGGGTCGTCGGTCCTAAAGCGGAACAAGCGTCTTCGCGCGCTGTTGTATGGACCGTCTATTCACCGTGTGACCGCATACCGTGGCACCATGTATTACATGGCAAAGGGTAAGCGATGGCGGCTGGTAAAGAAGAGCATCAGGGGTTACGGCCTTGGCGTGAAGGCTCTCACGCGCCTGGCCGCCAAAAAATTTCCCAAGCTTGCACATGCCGAGAAACTCAATGTCATACTGAATACCAGTGAAGACGTAAGTTACGACGGCAAGACCCTGATGAGGCTGGAGAATAACAAGACGCTGATCAAATCGGGAATTTCGCCGGGGCTGAATTATCCCACCATAATGTCCTTAGATATTTCCCTGGCACCTTGGCAACTGGCGATCGAAAGCCCCGCCCTCGCCAATCAAACGATAGCTGCTGACACGCAGGGTGGTGTATGGTCCATTTCATATCTGGATCGGACGGCCGGGGGCGGGAGTTCAGATGAAACAGCTGAATTTGATGTGGCCAGGGGATTTGCTCCGATCCGTATCCTTGGAACGACCAACAACAAGACGACATCCGAAACGCTTTTTCACTGCCACAGCGCGAGGGGGAATTTCTACAAGGTCGATTCGGTCCTGATTTGCAACTACCCCGTCGCCCCGGGGGCGAAGCTTGGCGGCGCAATTTTCTTAATTAATAGCTGGAGCAACAAGGTCGCGAAGAAGGACCTGGAGGTGAAATTGCCGAGAAAATATCTACTCATTGATGAAAGATATGGCGACGCAAGTCCAATCTTCAAAATCATTCACGGGAATAGCTCTACACGGCCCGCCCCCGGGTCAGGCGGCGGTGGAGGAAATTAGGCGTGTGTCTGCGAATGCGTAGAGTGTTTGGGGCGGCCTCTGTTTTAGTTCCGCCCTACTGTCAGTGCCCGCAGAAATAATGTAAGTAAGCACTTCGACAACCAAGGATGCCATTTATGAATATGGAAAACTTTCTATGAATATGGAAAGCTCTCCCAAACGGCCCTACTCTGCTGCTGCGCGGCCTATTCCCGTTTTCGCCGGATTGGCATTGCTAGTCGCAGCGACGCTTAGGTCGTGGCAATACATCCGTTCGCCAATACCGCCTCCGGGCCAGACGGGGTTGGTCGGATTTGATCCGGCTATGATCGGAAGTGAACTATTCCTCGGTCTGTGGCTGATCAGCGGGGCATCGCCAAATGCGGCCCGGCGGTTGGCCATCGGCTGTTTCAGTGTGTTTGCCTGTTACACCCTTTACGAAGCTCTTGCCGGCAAAACGGATTGCGGCTGCTTTGGGCAGGTGCATGTCAATTGTATGTTGGAAAACATGATGAATTCACACGAGATAAAAAATACGGTATCTTCCGCTGTGCGTCCGAAGCGGAGGCGCAGCCGGAGCGAAGGACG
>JAJYZY010000119.1 GCA_021799715.1 Planctomycetota bacterium
ATAGGGGAAGGATAGAACAACGAACAACGAACAACGAGTCCCGGCGCGCCGGGAAGCAACGGGCAACGAGCGATGGGGAACGAGGTTGCAGGTTACAGGTTACAGGGGACAGTCGGGACGAGTGTGAGGGTTTAGCCGGACAGCCTGCTGGCCGTGGGTTTGACGGGGGGAGGAATTCAGAATCCGGAATTCAGAGGCCGGAAGGGGGAAAGGAGACTCTGAAAGCTGACATTGTGGCGTACCCAAAAGGACCGGCTCATAATGAACGCCTGTTGAACGGAAAGCGCAACGTATTGCTGTGGCTGAATCCGCAGGATGCCGTTCACATGGTGGGCCGCATGGGTGAGTCGCGGGTTATTTATGACATCACCGATGATTGGACGCAATTTACCCATTTTACTGAACGCAAGGGGCTCCTGGCGCGTACCATTGCGGAAGATGCGGAACTTTGCCGCCGGGCGGATTCGGTTATTGTGTGTTCCAAATCGCTGTATGAATCGCGGAAAGCCCTTTCGCGGGACATCCGCTTGATTCCTAACGGCGTGGACGCGGCGCATTATCGCTGCGTGCTCGATGATCACGGCCCGTTGCCGGAAGCGTGCCGGAACTGGCCCCGGCCCGTTTTCGGCTATACGGGCAGCATTCATGCGGATCGCGTGGATGTGAATTTGCTGGAAGCGATGACCGCGGCAATGAAGGAGCGAAATATTCCGGGAACCATTGTGCTGATTGGCCCGGTGATGCTGCCGGCGGAGCAGCAACGGCGGCTGGAGGCGACTGGCCGGGTGATATTCACCGGGCCGATGGCCTATCGGGATTTGCCGAAGTATATGCGGGCCTTTGATGTGTGCATTGTGCCGCACTGCATGACAGCATTTGTGGAAAGTCTCAATCCCATCAAACTGTGGGAATATCTGGCGGGGGGCAAGCCGATTGTATCGACGGATGTGGCGGGCTTCCGTGATTACCCTGCATTGGTGCGCATGGCGCGATCCGCCGATGAATTTCTGACACAGTGCGAGGCTGCGGTGTTGGAAGGCAATTCAAAAAGCGCGTTGCGGCGTGCCGAAGCGGCAAAACATTCCTGGCGTTCGCGTGTGGATGAAATTGTGACGGTGCTTTGCCGGTGAAAATATTGCTGATTTCACATACCTGTCAGTCACCCGCGGAAGGGCAGCCAAAAGCTGAATTGCTGCATGCTATGCCGGGGGTTGACTTGCGCGTGCTGATACCAGATCGTTGGAAACATTACGGCAAATGGCGGCCGGTAAATTTTGTGGATCATGCCGCCGCGCATTATCACGTCGGCCGCGTGCGGTGGCCATGGGTTGGCCCCGCGCAGTGTTATCTGCATTACTATCCGGAATTGCCGAAAATTCTCCGCGAATTCAGGCCGGACATCATCGACCTTTGGGAAGAGCCGTGGGGCCTGGTCAGTGCGCATGCGGTGTGGTTGCGGGATCGGCTGTTGCCGCAGACGAAAATCATTTCTGAAACCGAACAGAATATCAATCGCGTACTTCCGCCGCCATTTGAACAATTCCGGCGCTATACGCTCAAGCATGCCGATTTTGTCATCGGGCGCAGTCGTGAAGCGTTGGATATCACGCATTCCAAAGGGTATTGCGGGCCGGGCGAAGTGGTGCCCAATGCGGTGGACGCAAAAGTGTTTATTCCGATGGACTCTCTGCAAGCTCGATCGCGGGCCGGTCTGTCAGATTGGTGTGGGCCGGGAGATTTTGTGGTTGGCTATGCCGGGCGGCTGGTCGAGGAAAAGGGACTCGCGGACCTCGTTGCCGCCGTAGCGCGGTGTCCGCGTGAGGTGAAGCTGCTTTTCGTTGGTGACGGCCCATTTAAGGAGAAGCTGGAATCGCAAGTAGCGGAATTGTCGCTGGCGGATCGTGTTCGCATGATACCGGGAGTTCCGCTGCAAGAACTACCAACGCTGATGAATTGCATGAACGTTTTTGCCTTGCCATCCCGCACCACCAAGACCTGGAAAGAACAGTTTGGTCGCGTGATCATTGAAGCCCATGCGTGTGCCGTGCCGGTAATCGGCAGTATTTCCGGTGCCATTCCGGAAGTGGTGGGGGACGCGGGTTTGGTAGTGCCGGAATGTGACCCGGCTGCGCTGGCCGCGGCCATCAACAAACTTAATGCTGATCGCCGAGGCGCAATGGAAATGGGCCGGCGCGGTTATGAACGTGTGCACAGGGAATACAGTTGGGAATGCGTGGCGCGGCAAATGGCCGGCATATATCAGCGCTGCAGCGGTCGGCAGGAGGTAAAAGCCATACGTTAAAGCGAGGCATGAAGGTATTTTCATACAAATAAGGTATATATTATGGGGCCAAAGATTATCACACGTTGACAGCATGAAAAAGTGCATATTTTTCTTGTTTTTTTGGAGCACTTCGACCATGATCTCCACGCACAAATGAACCGGCGGGTGTACGCCGAAATTGAGAGGCCCCGAACAGCGAGGGAGATAGAGAGTGAGAGTCTATCGATTTAGTCGGTCGGGTTTTTCAATTATTGAAATGCTGGTAGCCCTTGTCGTGATAGCCATACTTGTCGGCGTGGCTTTGGCGGTCGGTCGGCAGGTGCTCAATACGTCACGGCGCGAACTGACATACGGTGAAGTGAAATCCTTGATGGGAGCCGAGCAATGGGTGGTGCACAAAACCGCCGGCACGGTGCCGGGTTCCATGTACAGCTTTCTGGTTGCGTATCAACAATTGCATGCGTATCAGGATGCCGGCGGCGTTTGGCGGATGCGTTCCAATATGCTCACGCGACTTCCCCCTTCCATGGTAAAAACTTCATTGGTGCCGATGCCAAATGGTGGCAATATGTTGATGATTACACAAGTCAATGACGCGTGGGGAAACGCCATTCAATTCCTGCCCACGGTGTTTTATAATTCCCACGCGCCATGTTTTGTCAGTGCGGGGCAAGATGGCATGTTCGGTACCGCTGATGATATCCACAGTTATGATCCGTGATGTGTCAAATTAAACGACCGTTACGACCGCTCGAAATAATTGAACCGTCAGTTCCGCAACAATTCCAATCAGGCGGACATCCGTAGAAGCAGCAAATGGCATTCGTTCCCCGTGGTTATTGCGGTTCAGTAATCCGGGCCGTATAGTAATACTACAGCCACATTGGTGGCATTGACAGAGTCAAAAGCTGGCTTTTTGCGCGAGGATCATGTGACGAACGGTGCAGGTACGGTTTTGTTCTATCAACGTCCGGTGCTTTTGGATCGGGTGGCCCATCGGCAGGCCCGGGTAAACATGCGGAATGTGGACTTCGCATTCACTCGAAAAACCAATTCCGTTCCCATCACCGCTTTGGAATTTGGCCGCGCCGCCACCGAATTTCCAATTGTGTTCGCCGGGCCATCGCCGGATCGTCTGATGCCGGTAGTGGTATTGGGGATGCGGAATGAAGAAAATTTATTCGTGAATGCCGAGGGTAAATGGACGGGCGTATATGTTCCGGCGTTTATCCGCCGCTATCCATTTGTTCTGGCGGAACGCAACAATGCTCAGGACCTCAGCGTGTGTGTGGATACTGCTTTTCCCGGCTGGATTGATCCGCGTGCCGCGTCTGGAAGCGCGGAAAATGGTTCCCCGATGCACGAAACCGCGCCAAGTGGTGAAGCGCTGTTTGATCAACAGGGAGCGGAGACGCCATTTCTGAAAAATGTGCTGGAGTTCCTGGGGCAATATCAGGGCAACATCCGGCAGACGCAGACGTTTGTTCAAAAGCTCAATGAATTGAATCTGCTGGTGGGCCGCGAGATTCGCGCCCGCGATGCCGCCAATCAGCCCCTGGCGTTGCGCGGCTTTTTTGCGGTCGATGAGGCAAAACTCAATGCCCTCGGCGACGAGCAGATATCACAGTTGTATCGGCAGGGATTTCTGGGACTGGTTCTTGCCCACCTTATTTCCCTGGGTAACATCGCCCGGCTGGAAATGCGATTGCGCAGCGGCGAAATGCGTTAAGGGTTTGTCCGAAAATAGACTTACCGGAATTCCGCAGCCGGGCAAACCCGCCGCCGGTTGGCCGCCGGTGGCACTGGAAAACCCGTGTTGACGATGCGCAGACCCGATGCGGACCCGATATCCATGCACAGTCCATAACCAATCATCGCGCGGTTTCCTGTCATGAAGCAATCGTTTAATAAGCCGCCGCTGCGGATTCAAACCACGACCTTGTGGGAATATCCGTCACAGGATTATGGCCGCGATGCGCATGGCGACAAGGATTACGTTGGTGCCACGCCCGCCTGGGTGATATGGAATCTTCTGCAGCGCTACACACGGGAACGGGACAAAGTTCTTGATCCAATGTGCGGCAGCGGCACAACACTGGATGTCGCATCGGAGTTGGGGCGGTTGGGCATCGGGTTTGATCTTGTGCCGCGTCGCGCCGATATTCAACCCGCGGACGCCCGGAAAATTCCCCTGCCTGATCAAAGCGTAGATTTTGTCTTTATTGATCCGCCATATAGCACGCACATCGATTATTCTGATGATGCAAGGTGCATTGGCAAACTGGATGCGGGCGAAATTGCGGAAAATGGAGCGCTCAACGCCTACTACCATTCCATGCGGGAAGTATTTGCGCAATGTCATCGTGTGATGAAATCGCGACGTTATTTGGCTTTGTATGTCAGTGATTCATTCAAAAAAGGCAGGCCGTTCATACCCATTGGCTTTGATCTTTTCGCCCTGCTGCGGCGACATTTCATACCGATAGATATTATCGCGGTGGTGCGACATAACCAGAAACTCAAACGGGGAAATTGGCACGCTGCCGCCGTGGAAGGGAATTTCTTCCTGCGGGGATTCAATTATCTAATCATTATGAAAAAAAGCTGATGTCCATTTCGCTTCAGAATCCGCTGGGCGCTCGGGCCGGCGGGGCCGGGTGATTGCCGCCAGTGAGCGGAAATTAAAAAATGGAAATCGAAACATCGCCCGGCATGCCGATAGAACATCGCCCATGCCCACGCGTGACCGATCGGATATGGCATACACCGGCTCCCATGTTTCCGGTTGCAGCGAAGCGCGAAACCGCTCCAGCGAGCGGAACCTGTACAGCCAACCGCCCCAGCGACGTGCGGAATACCTCGCAATTTTCGCCCACCGGGGATTTTCATCATCTGCCGCAAATTGACTCCCGGCCACCAGTCCGAGTGTGACGTGCCGGTACGTTTGTGAAAATTCCGCCATGGCACGGCTTATAATCAATTCCACGCTTCCGTTCGGAGCGTGCGGAGCGCGAATAATTTGCTCAATAAACATGCCGTTTCGTGCCGGGACCGGCGACGCGACCAGCACGGCGGCCAATTGCCCGTTGCGATCGGCCAGCGTGAAAATTCTCCGATGCCTCGCCGCATCTGAAAGAATAAATGGATCAGCCAGAAACCGCATCGGCATAAGCCGCCGCCGGCATAACCACTGACCGACCAAGTTCTGAATATCCGTTGAACGCGCCGCCTGCAACGGGTCGATTTCAATGACATCAGTACACCGTCGCCGGGCGCGGGCGATCTGATAGCGCAATGGCGAATTGTGGGCAACCATATCCGACCAGTTTTGCGGATTCCAAATCGGAATTGCCCCGATCAGCAATTTTCCCCGTCCGGCCTCAGTTAATGGATCAGCAGTATGCTGTTCCGCGCAAATGTAACAAATTTGCCGCTGAGATTGGCGGGCAGCACATTCAAATTCTCCCGCGATTTCCGCCAGGTGATCGCGGCCGCCGATTGGGCCGCCGACGGTAATCCAGTGTCTTCCAGAAGTGACATATCCCACCATTGCCGCGTGGCGTTTTGAAAACCAGAGTTTCATTCCCCTTTGTAAACTCTGAAAGCAAACCGTTTCATACCCATACTCTCCGAGTATGCGCAGTGCCACCGCCCTGTTGCCCCCCGCATACAGCTTTTCAGCGGGTGCAAGGGTCATATCAATGCTCCGGCGCTGCCCGCAACCCCCGCCTGTTTCACATCAATTTCCATCCCCAGTTCCTGCTTGTAGCGGCTGATTATAGACAATAAAGCTTCTGTGGCCCGTTCGGATGTATCCAACAACACCGCCACGGTCCCGCCACCGCCGCAATCGGTGATCCGCGCGCCATAGCTGCCGACCTTCGGGCCGGCTGTTGATAACTGATCCACCAGCCAATCCGCCTGCGGACATGATCGTTGCAGGCGCAGGCGATAACTATGGTGCGAAGCCAGCATCAGCCGCCCCGCGCGTTGCATGATCAATCGCCGCTCCGGAGAGATCGTGGACCCGGTGTGTGACTCAGACAATTCTTCCATGGCCTGCAGAAAATGTTCCGCATGTTCGTATTCGCTTATTAAATGATCCAGTGTTGTGCGAATGGCGTACATGTTTTCAGGAATAATATCTCCGGCGGCAGGGTCAATATCCCCATAGGTTCTGATAAAATCCGCTCCGCGAAGGCGGCGCGGCAGCAGTGAACGAAAATATCGGCGATACAACTCCGGCGAAACATTGCCCAGATACCCATGAATGGGGTTGTGTTGTTGGCCGAGATCACGATAAATAGTTTCAATTATTTTCGCCCCCATGGCTCCGGTGAGGTGAAATTCTCCGAAAATATTCTGATCTGCGGGACAGGTTATGCCGGTATCCAGAGCCAGTATGCGGATATCTCCCGAAAGCGGTATTTGCCCCAGCAGGGAATGCGGCTGTGCGCTGTAACGCAGCAAGTGTGCCGGCGGGCCATCCTGGGCGGAAAGAACCGTTAAAGCGTCCACCACATGTCCGTGATTGTCCGCAGTGTTTCGCTGGGCCTCGCTGATAATTTGCGCTTTCTGAATGGCCGTCAGCACCATGCCGCGGCTCACACTAAGTGCTTGCAGAAGAGCTGATGTTACCGCGGTGGAAGCGGCTTGGCCGGCTCCCGGCCGGATATCTGAATCCACCACAACCGTTGCTCCCGTGGTATGGTTGGTACCTGGTACGTTCGGCAAGGTCAGCCCCATGCCGATAAGAGATTTAAATACATGAATGAGCGGAGCCGCCCATGCGGCCGCGGGTGCATCGCCAAGCACGGCCTTTTGACCGCCGGATTGACCATGATCGGAAAAGATGGCCGCCCCCGGCAGAATGATTGGTTGATGATTTTGCCGATACTGCTGCCCCAGGAAAATGATTTTACCATCGTCGCGCCACTGCAAGGCCACTCCGGCCCGGTTCGGCAACGCCATTTGCGCCACCACGCCGCCCGCCTCCAGTGACAATCCGCCTAAAACGTCCACACGCGCCGGGGCCGTACATATTGTGGCTGGCGCTTCGC
>JAJYZY010000120.1 GCA_021799715.1 Planctomycetota bacterium
GGCCACGCCCAGCATGGCATACGGGTCATTGCCGGCCTTTTTCAGATGGGTCAAGGCGGCGGCGGTATAACCTTGTCGCAGTAGCTGCCAGCCGCGAAGACGGTAATATTCCGGTGAGCCGCCCGGCAGCTTTTTTTCCAGAGCAGCAACGCGATGGGCGATATCTTGAGGAAGTTTGGAGTTGTAAAACAGATCCAGCCACACATCGTCGGCCCGCAGGGAGTTATTTTTGGGATCGGCTTTAATCGCGGCCGCCAGGCGATGGTGGATGCGCGCCAGCAGAGCCTCGGCGGTGGGACCGGAGACAAATTGTCCCCGCGTGCGGCGGGTAAGCGCAATCATAAGTACAGGGGTGGCGGGGTGCTTTAAAGCCAGCAATTCACCCATATAGGCCTGATATTGGTCGTTCTGCCCGGAAATTGCCCAATAGGCCGCAAGATTCGCCGCCAGCGTCGGCGATATACTCATGTGGGCCTGCTGATACTGGCGTATTGCGGCATTGGCCCAGGAGGCGGCCTGTTTATAATCATGGGCATTGGCCAGGATATCGGACACCGCGGAAAGCGCGTCGGGCTGATAGGGGTCCGCCCGCAATGCATGCAATAAGGCATAAAGCCGCTGCGATGCCGGGGCATTTTCCGCGGCCAACGTGCGGGCCAGAGATTGCCAGGCTGTTAAATTCGCGGCATTGAGTTTAATCGCACGGATGTACATATTTGCTGCTGATTTTTTACGCCCCTGCGCTTCAAGCAATCCGCCGATTCTTTCCGCCATGGCACTGCGTACCTGATCATTGAAGGTTTTTTGCGCCAAGACGGTGCGGTACACGGAAATACGACCCGTCACGGTTTGTCGCCGCGCTGCGATGGCATCAAATAGCTGTACCTGGGCGGTTATATCGTTGGGCTTAAGATTGACCAGTTCCTGCAAAACTTTGGCGCGCAGCTCATGATTACCATTGGCGTGTGCGGCTTCCGCCAGAAGCCGCAGGGCGGTAGCGGAGGTTGCGTCGATGTGTCGCGCTTCTTCCAGCAGCGTCAGGGCCTGCTGTGCGGCAATAGTTGTCGGCAGGTTCAGGTTGCGGCTGACGGTGCGAGCGTCATCAATAAGTTGTCCGGCCATAAGATGCCGTGCCGTGCCAGACCCCTGCGCGTGAACCATGCCAAGGGGCAAGGTTGCCGCACCGGCCGCGAGCATAAGGGCTATTACTCTTCTCCGCAGGTGAAAGATCATCATTGCAATCCCTTTTTAACCAATTTATTTACTTCATATATAGTAACCGCACGCAGTACGTGCGCCGAGTCCGGCTTAGAATGCCGCCCATTTCGGCTAATCAGCGGGTACGACCCGTGACGAAAGTCCCTGCCTTATATCGGTCAGAATCAATATGGTCAATGCCGTATTCCAATATTTTACCGGAATTGCGGCCTCATCAAGCCCGATGGGTAGAAAATAAAGCCATTTTCCGCAAGGTCCAATAACGCTTTTATGCCGAAAAGTGACTTAATCCCGGGCCTGCCAAAGTAAACTCTCACGCCCGGCTGGCACGGACATCGCCGGCGCGGGAGGCTTCAGTGTCAATATTCAATTCGATCTGATCCAGATGTTTAGAGAAGGTTTCATCGGTTTTTCTGGCGTCTTCAATGGCCCGCAGGGCGTGCATGACGGTCGTATGGTCGCGTCCGCCAAAGTACCCGCCGATTTCTTCCAGGGAATGGCGGGTTTTGCGCCGGGCGATGTACATGCAGACCTGCCGGGGAAGTACCACAAATTTATGCCGTTTCTTGCTTTGCAGGTCGGAAAGTCGCACATTGTAGAAAAGCACCACCTGTTGCATGATGGTTTGAATGGATACCAACCGTTCGGACGGGGGCGTCATATCTCCCAAAGCCATGGCGGCGATGGATTCGTCATATTTCCCGCCGTTGAGCATGGCGTAGGCCTGCACCTTGGTCAACGCGCCTTCCAGTTCACGGATATTATTTTCAAACCGGCGGGCGATCATTTGCACCACCGTGTCGGGTAATTCAATACCACGCAGTTCAGCCTTTTTCCGGACAATGGCGTAGCGCGTTTCGTAACACGGTTTGCCGACCGGCGCGATCATGCCGTTGCTGAAGCGCGATACCAGTCGCTGTTCGAGGTCAGGAATTTCTGAAGGGTGGCTGTCGCTGCTTAGGATAATCTGCCGGCCCTGCTGAAATAGCGCGTTAAACGTGTGGAAGAACTCTTCCTGGGTGCGTTCATGACCTTTTAAGAAATGAATGTCATCGACAATCAGCACATCGACGCTGCTGCGGTAAATGTTGCGGAACTGCATCATATCGCCGGATTGCACGCATTCCATGAAATGATTGACAAAATTATCGCATGACAGATACACAATTCGCATATCCGCGCGGCGCTTCAGCAATTCCTGACACGTCGCCTGAAGAAGATGGGTTTTCCCCAAACCCGGCGCACCGTGAATAAACAAGGGGTTGTAGCTTTTTCCGGGTTGGCCGGCCACGGCCATGCACGTGGCATGGGCGAGTTGATTGGTGGGGCCAACCACGAAATTATCAAATACATAATCCGGGGACAAAATCACGTCATTGTAGATATTGGCCAGTTTGGTCGGTGCCCCACCCACGGTACCGCAGATAAAATTGACGGTGACAAGTTTACCCGTGGCCGCTTGAACGGCCTCATTAAAAATATCGCGACACCGCATCGTGAGATATTGCTGCTGTACCGACGATGCGCAGCGGACGGTCAGGACCCCGGAGTTAAAATCCACCGGTGAGAGTTCCGAAAACCATTGCCGCACCATGGCGGAATGGAGATTTTTAATATAGGTGATGACCTCATTCCAAACGCTTCGCGCGCTGGTGAGATTGTCCAGATTTGGCATGACCCGGCTCCTAATATTCCGGTTGCGCCAAGGCGCAAAGCGCCCCTGGCCCTACGACCATGCGCGACGGTCGTTCCGGAAAAGCCTGAAGGAATTTTACAATTTATACGTTCGCATCCTGCGGGGAAAATCATCATGCTCCAAGACTGGAATATCCAGATCCAGGATCGCATGAGATGCCGACTTCATTCACTTCCACCCGGCCAAACATCCCTGCGTGACCGGCTCACATGTTCTTCCATTTCCAGCCTCTTTGCGTAACCGCCGCGCCGCAGCTCACGCTGACAGCCGCCGTACACGCACAAAGGCGGTGATATCCGCGAATTCGGTATTTACCGGACACGCGTAACCACGGATAACAAAGATACGCAGGAGCGGCGGCGGTGTCAATGGCAAATCTTAATACATTTAAAACCCGCTGTTTACAAGCATATTTTGCCTGTTCCTTCACCACGGCGGGCGCTGCATTGCGCGGCGGGTTCCCCGCGCGTCAACGGATTTTTAACACGCGTCAGCCTCCACGCTCGCCGCGCCGGGCAAGCCGCGCGGCACAGGGTACCGCCGTGCGCTAGCCATATATCAATTTATAAATTAGTATATATTTATATGGGACCACACAAGAGCCTGCCGGCCTTCACGCGCCGGTCATCGCTTCGGATCCGTATTTACGCAGCCGCAGATACCGCTGATCCACCAGATCTTCCGAGGAGACGGTTTTCAGTTCCCTTAATGCCCGGTCGATGTAGCGTTCCAGGGCTTCCGCGGCGGCGCGGGGATTGCGGTGTGCGGCACCGAGGGGTTCACGTATGACATCATCAATAATGCCCGTCTGCTTAAGTTCTTTGCTGGTAAGTTTCAAGGCTTCAGCGGCATCGGCGGCATTGTCTGAACCCTTCCATAATATGCCGCTGCACCCTTCGGGTGATATCACGCTGTACCATGCATATTGCAGCATCGCCAGGCGGTCTCCCACGCCAATGCCCAACGCCCCGCCCGAACCGCCTTCACCGATGACAATACAGATAATCGGCGTGGGCAGAACGGCCATTTCCCGCAGATTTAACGCAATGGCCTCCGCGACTCCGCGCTCTTCAGAACCTAAGCCGGGATAGGCTCCAGGCGTATCAATAAAGGCCACAATCGGTAATTTGAATTTTGCCGCCAACTGCATTTTTAACAGGGCTTTGCGATACCCTTCCGGGTGGGCGCAGCCGAAGTTGCAGGCGATCTTTTCCTTGGTATTTCGCCCTTTGTGATGGCCCACCAGCATCACCTTATGACTGCTGATTCTGCCGGTGCCGGTCACGATGGCTTTGTCATCCCCGTACCGCCGATCGCCGTGGAGTTCTTCAAATTCCTTGACAATCAGATCAATGTAATCGCGGGTCTGCGGACGGGCCGGATGCCGGGCCACCTGCACGGTTTCCCATGCGGAAAGGTTGTCATAGGTTTTTTTCATCAGGGCGGTGAGGTTGTCCCGCAGACGCATAATTTCGGTGTTGTAATCCACTCCCTTTTGTTCCTGGATCACCACCAGTTCCTGAATTTGCCGCTCTAATTGCAGCATGGGCTGCTCAAAACTCAAACCCAGTTGGGCACTGCGCGGCACCGCGGCGGAAGCGGATTGGGGCGTTTCCCCTTTTTCCGTCGCGCGTGGGGCCTTGGAGACCGCCGGCGTAGCGCCGCGATTTTTTTTTGCTGTGGATTGCCTGCTATTTTTACCGCGTGCGGTTGCCATCGTTGACTCCTGTTACCAAAGTGCGCCGCATTGCGCTATTAGGTGGATTTTATCACCCCGCGCGGAAGTTCACCAATGACCCGCGAATCGGATATCGCCGGAATTGGCATTTTCTCTTAACGCGGGGCGGAACTCAAATTGACGATGGGCCGGTCGGGCTTGCTGATTTTAAGGCATTGTCGATAATTCAACCTGTCCAAGCGGCGACGGTTGCTGGTGCGGCCCGGTTCCGGGAACGGGGCCGCAGAGTTTAAGCTGGAACCGGCAGCCTCAAGATATTCCGCCCGCCGCCCGCTTCATGGCGTGTGTGGCCGGGACCTTCGGCAGGGCGTGTGCGGCAATTAAAGGCGACGGAAATATGGCTTTACCCAATCAACCTTTGCCCGTGCTGCGGTTTGCCGGAATCATTGCGGGGAACGACGCGATGCTGGCGGCAGCGCGGCAGCATCTTTCCCAATGGTATGGCCCGATTGATGATCAATCGGAAATCATCGACTTTAATTTTACCGCGTACTATGAAGATCAGATGGGCACGGGCCTGCTGCGGCAATGGGTACGCTTTGCCACACTTTGTCAGCCGCAGTTGCTGGCCAAGTGCAAGCTGGAAACCAATAAGGCCGAAGTGCTGCTGGCGGGGCAATTTCCCGGTGCGGCCCAGCGACCGATTAATATTGATCCCGGATATGTCTCGCGCACCAAAGTGATTTTGGCAACCACCAAGGATCACAGCCACCGCGTTTACCTGGGAGAAGGAATTTTTGCGGAGGTAACGCTCCATTGGACCGCGACAGGCTGGGCACCGTGGCCCTGGACCTACGCGGATTACCGCACGCCCACGGCGCAGGAATTTTTTCTCCGATGTCGGGACGCCTATGTAAAACAACTGCCGGCGGCGGCTGGCGCGTTGTAAATCCGCCGGGCAGTAGATAGCCTGATTCTTTGAGGTTCATGGATGCTCCAAATCGCTCTGGGACTATTTTTCAGCAGTTTGGCGCTGTGCGTGCTGGGCACCGCGGTTGTGCGGCGCTATTCGGCGCGCATCGGTTTAATTGATCAGCCGGGCTTGCGCAAGGTCCATCATGCTCCCATCGCCCGCAGCGGGGGAATTGCCATATTCTGGGCGATTGGCCTTCCCTTGATTTGCGGTATTGCGGTCGCCGGTTTGTTTGCCCATCAGCCGTTGGAAAATTATTTGCCGGCCTCCGTGCGCGTATATTTGCCGGGCTTGGCGGCCCATCGGCTGCTGGCGTTGTGGCTGCTGATCTGCACGCTGGGAATTCATATTCTCGGGTTGGTGGATGATCGTAATGCCATGCGGGCGGTTCCGAAACTGCTGTGGCAGTTGCTGATGGCGGCCGCTCTGGTTGGCGGCGGGGAGTGTATTCAAACCGGTGGTTTCCGGGTGCTGACGTTTCTGGATCATCTTTTCCCCGGCGGAGAACTGCTTTCCGCGGCGGCCAGCGTACTGTGGATTGTCGTGCTTACCAATGCGTTTAATTTCATGGACAACATGGACGGCCTGTCTGCGGGTGTGGCGGCGATATGTGGTTCGCTTTTCTTTATCGGTGCCGTGCAAACGCACCAGTGGTTTATCTGCGGTTTGCTGCTGCTTTATGTCGGCGCGGCGACGGGCTTCCTGTTCCATAATTTTCCGCCGGCAAAAATATTTATGGGTGACGGCGGCAGCATGGTTCTGGGATTTTTTCTGGCCGCGTTGACCATTCGCACCACGTTTTACGCCGGCCATGGGCGCTGGTATGCGGTCCTTATGCCGTTGGTGGTGGCCGCGGTTCCGCTCTACGATTTTGTGGTGGTATGCCTGTTGCGGCTACATCGGGGCCGCAGTCCGTTTTTGGGGGATACCAATCATTTTTCACATCGGCTAACGCGGCATGGCTTTACCAAGCGCGGCGCGGTGCTGGTGATTTATGCCGTAACATTGGCCAGCGGATTGTCCGCCCCGCTGCTGGCCCAGGCCAACGGATTTGAGGCGGTGCTTATCGCCGCGCAGTGTCTAAGCGTGTTAACCATTGTGGGAATTCTGGAACGCCTGGGAGAGCATGTGCAATGAATCAGGCGCAACGCAACACCGTGGCGTGGATGGCCCTGGCTGCATTGCTGGTGGTTCTGTGCCTTCGCCTGACCATACCCGAGCCGATCGGCGACGGAGTCTGGAGTGGAAGCGTGGCATTTTTGCACACGGGCGCATCGACAGTGGGGAACCTGACCGGGCCGGCGGAGGTCATGGGATTGGGCATTTTATCGCTGCTGATCTGCGGTGTTGCGCTTATGGCGTGCGAATCTATTTCCGCAGGTAAGTGGGTGCAGTTGGGGATAATTGCATTGGTGCTGGCGGCGGCGGTTGCGGCGATTTTCACGGCGGCCAATCGGTTTGCCGCCCTGGTTGGGGTCTTTGATCTGGGCATGGCGCTATTGGGCGGATGGACAGCGGGAATTTTATGCCATACGCCGCGGCGACAACGACTGGTCATTGCCGTGCTGGCAGGGTTGCTTTGCGCTGTAACACTTAAAGGCCTATATCAGCGGTATGTGGAAATTCCCCAGACGATTCATTATTTTCAAAAGCATCAACAACAGTGGCTCCGCCAATCCGGCGTGC
>JAJYZY010000121.1 GCA_021799715.1 Planctomycetota bacterium
GGCAGGCAATCATCACAACCGCCACGGAATTTACCAGCGCGTAAGCCATGGCCGGTGCCGGACCGAATATGGACCAGATGATAAATGTCAGAAGCGCCGATGCCACCACCGCCGGAACAAACCAGCCCGCAAACTTGTCAGCAATCTTCTGAATTGGGGCGCGGCTG
Source organism: Planctomycetota bacterium (assembly GCA_021799715.1). The sequence continues at coordinate 168 of JAJYZY010000121.1, forward strand.
CGTTGAGCTTGGGAAACCAGGGCAACAATTTGCGCCAACATCGTATCCGCCCCGACTTTTTGCGATACCATCAACAACCCGCCCGTGCCGTTGACCGTTCCACCAACAAGTTCAGATCCCGCTTTTTTTACCACCGGCATTGGTTCACCGGAAATCATGGATTCATCCACGGTACTGGAACCTTCCAGCACGATGCCATCGACGGGGATTTTTTCCCCGGGGCGAACTCGGAGTTTATCCCCCACCACCACCTGTTCCAGCGGGACATCCTGTTCACTACCATCAGCGGCAAGCCGCCGGGCGCTTTTGGGTTGCAGGTCCAGAAGTTCCCGGATGGCCGAACCGGTTTTTCCGCGGGCCTGTAATTCCAGCACCTGCCCCATGAGCACCAATACCGTTATAACCGCAGCGGCTTCAAAATATGTCGCCACAATCCCCGACTGACTTTGAAATGCCCGCGGAAAACCTTCCGGCCAAAGCGTTGCCACGATGCTATAAACATACGCCACGCCCACGCCCAGACCGATGAGCGTGAACATATTGAAATTGCGGGTTTTCAGCGAAAACCAGGCTCTTTCCAAAAATGGCCATCCGCACCAGAGCACCACAGGCGTGGCAAACAGACCATTTACAAAGTTCAACCAGATGGCGCGGTTTAACGCGGCAACATGAAAATCCGCGAGCATTGAGAGCACAAATACGGGAATGGCCAGTATCAGCCCAATCCAGAAGCGACGGGACATATCCTTTAGCTCTGAATTTTCCGCATTTCCTGCCGCCTGTATCTCCATGGGTTCCAGAGCCATGCCGCATTTGGGACACGCGCCCGGTTTATCGCGGATTATTTCCGGGTCCATCGGGCAGGTATAATGCATGACGCTTTGCGGTGATTGCAGCGGCGATTCCAACTCCAAAGCCATGCCGCATTTAGGACAGGCCCCGGGTTTATCACCAACTATTTCCAGGTCCATGGGACAGACATATCTGGCTTTTTTTGCAGCATCGGCCCGCGGCACGGCGGAAGACGGCTCGGCCGAAGCAGCGCGGCCTGTAGCAAGCAGGTCCGCGGCAGGGTTACTCTTTGCGGAAACGCCAAGTTGCACCATGCCGGCGGCTTGTGAATTTGCCCCGGATTTATCAAGGAATGCCGCGGGATTGGCACGAAACTTCTCCAGACAGCCTTTACAGCAGAAGTAATAATCTGTGCCGCGATATTCCCATGTACCCGCCGCCTTTTCGGCAATTACTTTCATACCGCATACCGGGTCAAAGTGCGTGGAGGTGCCGACCGGTTTGCCCACATACTGTGCCGGATTACTTTTGAATTTTTCCAGGCAACTCTTGGCGCAGAAATAATAAGTTATTCCGGCGTGCTCGTAACGGCCCGCCGCCTTTTCCGGTGCCACCTTCATACCACACACTGGGTCTGAATACGTGATACTTTGTTTCGGTGTGGCAACGTGTTGTTGGGGGATATCGGGCACGTGAACCTCGCAATCAGCGGTCAATATGGGATACAAGCTTAAGGAGTTCCTCGCACGCGGCATCCGCAGCCGCGCCGCCGGCTCGGATGCCGTGTGACACACAATGTTTCAAATGGTTGCCCAGCACCTGCCGCCCGACACTGGCCAGGGACTTTTGCACCGCCGCGATCTGGATAAGAATATCCGCGCAATAGCGGTCCTGCCGCACCATTTCATGCAGGCCGCGTATCTGTCCTTCAATTCTTTTCAGGCGGTGCAGATTGGAGTTTTTTCTTTCCGGATCAACCCCCAACGCCCGGCCGCCCGGCCCGACGTGGTTGACCACCGGAAGTTGGCTTTTTCCCCGTCTAGCATTGGCCGCAATATTATCACCATCTGGCGGCTTGGCTTTTCCAATGATGTTTTTTTTCGGCATCGCCGATTGCTCCTTTGTTTATACCCCCACGGGGTATATGGATACACTAGCATCAACGCCGGTTAAAAGCAAGTTTTTAGTGCGCGGCTGCGGGCAGACTTTTAATGATCATAAGTAAGTGCAGCCGCTGACTTAAACACAGCGCGGAGCAATTTTAACGGCACGTGAAAAGTGAATATCCATGCAGTAATTTCAACACAATGGCACGCCGCATTGAGCAATCACGATACCACCGCGAACGATCATCGATAGATTCATTAGCTTGATGCGGAAGCGTCAAGTTGGATGCGAAATGGCGTGTAAATTGTCGCATCGGCCCAGTGCGGCACGACTTTCGCCATTTTGCACGATCCACAATCACGATAGACCATCATACGCCGTTGCACGATTAACGGTGATACCACCACCGATTGTTGGGGAAAGCATTAACTTGACGCGGAAGCGTCGAGTTGGATGCGAAATGACGTGTGGATTGTCGCCGCGGCCCGGTTCGGCACGATTGACGCCGAATTTCACGAATAGAGGTGGAGTTTGACCATTACGATCCATTCCGCGAACAACCGTGATGCTTCCGCATCAGGCTACTTTCGGCACGCGTTGTCAATCAACCGTGATGGTGCCGAAGGGGAATTTTAATGATCAATGTGTTGCGGCTCACCGGGAAAAAATCAACCGTGAAGGCCGCGGCTCGCCGCGCAACAATGGGCAATTATCTTTGCGCTCTTTGATTCTCTGCGGTTCTAAACCGGTTTTTCACGGCCCGGATTCGCGTTTGGCCATCTTACGCCATTGCGCAGCCATCTGTGATACTGCCGCATCAGGCTATGGTTGGAATTCTTAATGATCGATATTGCAATCACGGGTCATTACCGCAATGGCACGCCGGCATGGCCAAATAGGAATGCAAAAGGGACGCAACCACTTCGCCAGTAAATAACCGACGTTAATCCGGTATTCCATAACACTGGGCCGGGTTGAAATCCTTCTTCGTTCCTACTTAGACATCTCCGCCCATCTCAATGGCGTACATTGCTCCGATAGAATTCTCCAGCGCGAAAGAAGGCGGACGGAACCGCTGATGACGCTGATGGGCGCAGATCAACCACGGAACATCTGCGAACATCCGCGAAATCTGCGGTTCAGAATGGGGATTATTCAAGCAATATCCGGGTTGCGGCAAAGTGCCCCCGAAGTATCCCGTCGCCTTTGGGTTGCCCGTGCATCATTAACTTTGTGTTTTCCTTTGCCACTCGAGCCAACCGGCCGCGAGTTTGCACCGCGCGGCTGCACGACGCAGGCGGAATTGTTTTTTTGGTGCGGCCTATTATCGGGCCGTGTCACCGCCGGTTGGTAATGCCAAAAAAGACGATTTTTCGCTTGCATTCATTGCGGCGGCGGTGTAAAATATTCTGCGTTGTGGCGAGATGGCACAACTGGGAAAGTTATGAGAGCTTCTTTGCAGGGACGCGAGATAATCTCTACTTCTTATTATTAACAAGCCGGGTTGGAAGCCTGATGTATTTTATACAATGGCCCTGACCTTGCGATCTGGAATGCGTGATTCCGGATGAGATTGCAATCAGCGTATTATCTATTTATCTATCTCAAGTTGAGATTGCATTGAATTGTAACTGTTTCAGAAATTGTTTTACACCGCTTTTTTTGAGGAGCAAGATCATGGTCGCATCGAACAAATCGTTTGGAAAATCAACATTGGCTGGTCTTTTCGCGGTTGCCGCAATTGGGATCGCCGCACCGGCGTTCGCCGCCACAACCACAGTGACGTGGGATTTCTTCGGCGGAAGTTCCGCTAATACGGAGCTTAAGCCAACGGCCACTTTCACCGGTACCGAATCGCCAGCGAACTCGCTGCAGGCCCCGCTGAGCAACGAACTTGGCATCACGGCTTACGGAGAGCAGACGACCTCTACCGTGACGATCTCCACCAAGTATTCATTGCGGATTGCTGGAGGCTATCTCTACGCCGGCACCAGCTCCACCGGCCCTGTCTCGGCAACGTCGTCTGCGGACCTCTACAACAAAGTAAAAGGGAGCACCGAAAGCGGACTGGGCTTGGCGGCATATCCTGATCACGAAATCGGTGATTTCAAAAACACACCTCTTGGTTCCACCTCCTACAGTGGCGGATATGACAACTTTGGCTACTATCACTCCAATGAGTACAAAACGGTAACGACGAGCAAGACCACCTACACCGGGATGATCCAGTTGGACCTTTCGACCCTGCTGAGCTATGCCACGGGCAGCGGTGCTTCCGTGACCATCGGCAGCCTCTCAGCCTCCAGCCACGACGTCGCCGACTTTTCCGGCTCAAACACGCTTGGCGTCTTGGGGACCAGCGTTGGCACTCCCCTGACATACAACAGCAACAGCACCGACCAGACAGAACAACTTTCGCTGACGGACCTCAGCCCCTATGAGTACTTGAACATCGGCGTTGCCGGATCGGGCCAAAGTGTGCTCCTTAGTACGCTCACGCTCACCTTTAACAGCAATGCGGGGCAGCCCAACGCCGCCCCCGTACCGGCCTCCGCCGGACTGACACTGGCCGGGGCACTGGGCATGGGAATGATGTTGGTGGCACGCCGCAGACGGTCGGCCCTGTAATGCCGGCCCATAATATTTTGGACTTGTAATATCGGGCGGTGCGGCTGAACATTTCGGCCGCGCCGCCCTTAAGTATCCAGTGCTGTTCGCCGATGATAATTCTCGGCAGGGGAAGATCAGGGATTGGTTTCCGGGCTTTTCCCGAAGGTTGTTTTGCTGTCCCGCTTTGGAGAATCCCATGCCTTCAATATTGTCTTCCGCCTTTAATCCGCGCAAAATTGCTTCGGCCATCGTCGCGTGCTGCGCCGTGGCGGCGTGCGGCAGCGCCCCGGCGCTGACCATTATCCCAACATTTGACAGCACCATCACCAGCGACCAGAACCATGCCGCGATTGAAAACACTATTAATAATGCCATCAGTGTTTATGAACAGGATTTTTCAAATTCCATCAAAGTTCCGATTTATTTTTCGGAATTGAGCGGCACCACAACTTTGGGGGAGAGCATGGATGCGCACACGACAATCAGCTATTCCGCGTTCCGCAGTGCTCTGGCGGCCGAGCCGACAAGTGCGGTGCGGGCGACGGCGTTGCAATATTTACCCAATCAGGCCAACGAGCCGGTACCCAATACCACCGGCACGGGACTGTGGATGGCGGCGGCGAATGTCAATGCTCTGGTGGCATCGGGAAATCTGCCATCCAGTGATGTGCAATCACCGCAATATGATGGCACCATCAGCCTGAACACCTCGCAAACCTTTACTGGTGCCGGAAGCGTAGGCCCGCAGGGCAATTACAGTCTGGAAACGGTGGTGATGCATGAAATTGATGAGGTGCTCGGATTGGGTTCCGCGCTGCCAAACTATACCACCGGCAGTTCTCCCATGCCCGAAGACCTGTATCGCTACGCCGCCAACAGCGCTCGCAGCTTTTCTACCAGCGCGACCGGGCCGATCTATTTTTCCCTTAACGGCACCACGGATTTGGCGCAATTCAATAATGCCAATAACGGCGGCGACTATGGCGACTGGGCCAGCAACCCCTTGCCCACCGGTGCCAGCCCGGAAGTGCAGGATGCGTTTATCACCGGCGGGCAGAATATCACCCTGGGCAGCAACGAATTCGCGGCACTGCAGGCGATCGGGTATGTGCGGGTGCCCGATGCGTATCCCCTGGCCCTGTTGGCATTGGGTTCAGGTGCCGCCATGCTGCTGGTTCGCAAGCGAAGAATCAACACGCGGTAACCCCGGCAACACAGATTTCCCGCGTTCAGCCCAACGTTCTCCAAGCCATGGCTCCGTTACTGGTGTACCCGATATAGACCGCGCAAATGCGGAAGCATGACCACAAGATGTCAAGATAACATGGCACGCCACCCCACAGCCGGAGAAGCTGTAGCACATCGCGCGCGGCGCAGGTATAGCCCACGCGGCTATAAATGGGACACCCTGATCACGTCTTGTCGGCGCAAAATTAGAACGTATCCGCATTTTTCCCATTTTTTCCAATAACGCTTCACCAGGGGGCGCACAGAGTATAAGTAACCTCGGATCGCGTGGATTAAACGGATAGACGGGAACGTAATAATGTTGATCCGCTCTCGCTGCGGTTCCCCCGCTGCGTACCACAATAGATACAATTCTTCTGCGGCGCTTGGTGATTTGGAGTGCCCCGCGTTCCGCCATCAATCCCAACGTATCCGTGCGATCCGTGCGATCCGTGGTCCGTTATTGAATCTGTGAGTTCAAGCCGCACTCGGATACGGAGGTGGACGTGATGCAACCACGTATTGCGCGGATTAAACGGATACACAGGGAGGACACCGACGTTGATCTGCAATTGCTGCGGTGCGCCCGTTGCGTGCCGAAATGAAACAAATTCCCGGCGGCACATGATGATTTGGCTTGCAGTGCTGTCCGCCAAAAATCTCCACATATCCGTGTGATCCGTGGTCCGGTTTTTTGAATCCATCGTTGCAAAGCGGCCCAGGGAATGCAGACGCACATATACTTCATACGGGTATCAAAAGGGACATCCTGATCACGTCTTATCGGCGCGAATTTGTAACGTATCCGCAGTTTTCGCCTTTTAATAACACATCACCAGAGGCCGCACAGGGTATATGGTGCGCCATCGGGGAGACCGAGCCGTCCACCTAAGAGAAGTACAAGAGCGATATGGCACCGCGCGAACATATTGCCGCCGGAATTACGCCTCCCCGCCAACCCGCGCGCAGTTGCCCAGCGCGGCGATGTCCAACCCAACATTTATCATGCGCAAACAATACGCCACATTCCACGGTAGAATGGAGTGTTATGACCATCGATCACTTTTTAGCGGCAAGTACTATTCAGGGGCTGTGGCTGATATTAACCGTATATTGGCTGGTTCTGGCATTCAACACCAAGAAAACGGTGTATCGACAAAGCTGGGCGGCAAGATTGGGATATGTTTTGCCAATCGTTATCGCTTACAATATTCTTTTGCACTGGCCGCGGGCAAACGTTCCGCTGTGGCCC
>JAJYZY010000122.1 GCA_021799715.1 Planctomycetota bacterium
GCTTAATCATGCCCTGGTGCGAAAGCTGGTGTCCATGCTTCAGGCACAACGCCATTCAGCCTTGAGCATTCGTGACCCCATCATGGACATTAAACAAATCACCCGCATCCTGCCGCACCGTTTTCCGATGCTGCTGGTGGACCGGGTCATTGAAATGCACTCCAACACTCATGCGGTGGGAATTAAGAACGTCAGCATGAATGAGCCGTTTTTTCAGGGCCATTACCCCGGTGCGCCGGTTATGCCCGGCGTGCTGATTGTCGAAGCCATGGCCCAGCTATCCGGATTGCTGCTGGCCCGGCAACTGGAACACAGCGGGAAGTTGCCCATGCTGCTTTCCATGGATAAAGTGAAGTTGCGGCGGCCGGTGGTACCGGGCGACCAGTTAATTCTGGAGTCTGAAACCATTCGGGTGAAGTCCCGGACCGGCCATGTAAAATGCCGGGCCATGGTTGGTGATCAACTCGCCGCTGAAGCGGTGCTGAAGTTTATGCTCGTTGATGAGTCGCAGACGTAGGGCATGGCGAGGTGTTAGGCGCTAAAAGCGCGCATGTTGGCCGGCGGATTGAACACGCCGGAGGCGGAATCCCGACGCCCCGACACGCCGTGGTGCCTCGCATCAGGCCGCGAAATTGTATCGCGGCAATATGCGTCGGGAATTGTACATTTTTGAATTGGAATCTATGCCGCAGATACATCCCATGGCCGTGGTTGAAACCGGAGCGCAACTCGCTGACGACGTTACCGTCGGGGCGTTCGCGTATATCGGGTCCAAAGTTGTTCTTGGGCCGGGATGCGTGGTGCACCATCGCGCTTCGATTCATGGCAACACGGTGGCTGGTAAAGACAATCATTTTTTTCCCGGATGCGTGATTGGTGGAATTCCCCAGGACCTCAAATACCGCGGTGGTGACTGCCGGGTGATCATCGGTGACAACAACCGCTTCCGGGAGCTTGTCACGGTGAACATCGGCACGGAAGACGGCGGAGGCGTAACGGAAATCGGCAATGGCAATCTGCTGATGGCCAATGTGCACATCGCACATGATTGTTTTGTCCGCAACCGCTGCATATTTGCCAACAATGTCATGCTCGCCGGCCATATTGAAGTGGAAGATGGCGCGGTGCTTTCCGGAGCCGTCGCGGTGACACACTTTGTCAGCATCGGGCAATATTCATTCATCGGCGGCGTGGCGGTAGTGGTGCATGATGTGCCGCCGTTTCTCACCGTTGATGGCCGCCCGGCTTCCGTGCGGGGGCTTAATCGCGTGGGCCTGAAGCGCCGGGGGTTTGATGAAACGCGCATTGAACCGATAAAAGAAGCGTATCGTCTGCTGTACCGCAAGGAAACACCCTTCGCCGTCGGTGCCGCCGAGCTGGAGGCACGTTATCCCGGCAACCCGGAAATCAACACCATGCTCACATTTATCCGCCGCGCCGCGGAAGGAAAATTTGGCCGGTACCGGGAATCACTGCGAGGAAAAACCCCATGGACCGGCGCGTAAATGCGCCGCAAAACCCTGCGATCACAAATCGCGCCTGTTTCGCGCCGTAAAACCGTGATGGATTCCCGTTCAGATGAACCACGCATGTCCCGATGTTTCGCTCCGGCAGGAAAAATGTGCCCTTTTAACGTGGTGTCGGTTGTCGCGATGATCAGCAACAAGCACGACGTAATTAAATGAATATCAATGGGACATGCCGCGATCAGCCGCCGACGCAATTCCGGACATTTTCTGGAAATATTTTTCCTCCGCTGCGCGCCGCGGCAGGCTCCACCGGCGGTGCGACACGGGGGATTTTCGTGAGAACTACACGAATTTAGTGCCCCGGTGCCGGTCCACAGATTCTTCACGGATCGCACGCGGTCTGTCAGCCGCTCCCCAAAAGGCCGGTTTGCCCGGCATTGCCAATGGGTACCCTGCAAGTCGTTCCCGATTTGGATTCCGCAAGGTGTGGCAGCTTTCGTGATTACCGCAACCCGCCGGTGCTTTGTGACAAAATAAGAAATTCAGGATATAAATCAGGCATGGATTTTTGGAATGAACGCTATAGAAATCCCGGCGCTTCCTACGGTACGGAGCCGAATGATTTTCTGCGTTCACACGTCGCCATATTCCCCCAGGGACGAATCTTGAGCTTGTGCGAAGGAGAGGGGCGTAACGCGGTATTTCTGGCCCGTCATGGTTATGAGGTGCTGGCGGTTGACGGTTCCACCGTCGGGCTGCAAAACGCGGAAGATCTGGCGCGACGGCGAAGTGTGAAGATAAAAACAGAAGTTGCCGACCTGGCGGATTATCATATTACGCCGGATTACTGGGACGGAGTGGTTCTGATTTTTGCACATCTACCCACGCATATACGCCAACGGATCCATCGGCAGGCGGTGCTTGGTTTGCGGAATGGCGGCGTGTTGCTGCTGGAGTCTTTTGGTCCGGGGCAAACGGCATTTAACACCGGCGGCCCTAAAAATCAGGATTTATTACCGTCCCTGGCGCAATTGCAATCGGAGTTTCAAGGTCTGGAATATATCCTGGCCCAGACGATACAACGGGATATCCGCGAAGGAATCCACCATACCGGCCCCGCCGAGGTGGTGCAGATTATTGGCCGAAGAAAGAGTTGATACACGCCACTATTTATTGGCACCGGGTTGAATGTTCCGGGCTTATGAACGCGAAAAGGCCGGAAATAAGAACTTTTTTAACCGGGAAAGGCGAGTTGGGTTAATCCGCGACATCTGTCTCCGGGCGCTACGCGGTGATTGATCGCCGCTATCGGTTATTCCATCTGCCGGATTCAGCGTTCTAAATTCTATTTATCACGCATTGTTCATTGAATTGTTCCTCCGTTAACGTTTGTTGTCTCCGTTGTGGATTTTCCGCCGGGCCCGGTGTCCAACGTTCGCCAATTTCATATCGGGATCGGGTCGTTGGGGTAAACCGGAGATTGGTCCGCGGCACCGCGCCGGCACGATGCCGCCGGCTAACATTGCTTTTCCCTGCGGCAATACCTGGCATCGGGCTGATTGGCGGAACCGGCTTTGGCGGGATATGCTCAATGGCCATGAAGGTGTGGAATTGGCTGAAATGGTGGGGCGTTGCGGACAATCTTGGTGCGCGGGGCGAAGCTTTGGCTGCCGAACACCTGCGGCGCAAACTGGATATGAAAATTCTGGCGCGCAATGTGCGCTGTCCGGGTGGTGAACTGGATATTATCGCATTGGATGAAAACGATCTGGTTTTTGTGGAAGTCCGCACCCGGTCCAGCGAAGAATTCACCACCCCGGAGGCCACCGTAAGCCGGCAGAAACAACTGTTTTTATTTCGCTCCGCGCAATGGTTCATGAAGCGCAAAAGACTCACCCGCTGGAACCCCCGATTCGATATTGTCGCCATCGTCTGGCCCAAAGACGGCCAACCGGTCATACGCCACCATCGCAACGCATTCTCATTACGATCCAGACGCCGAAGATAAATACATTGGACATGCCGGACCGTGGGACCGCTGATATGAAAAACCAACCACATCACACTGAATCCGAAGCGCAAATCGAAGTTTATTTCATATTGCGATTCGGATTACTTCTGTTACTATCACAAGTATGATTCCGTTCCCCAGAGGAGAATAATATGACGGTCACAGAGGTTGAACAAAACCGTTGGCTGCGCTGTCAGCTCAATCGCGGTATGTTTGGCGATGAGGTCGCGGTAACCTATCCAGCCACGGGAAGTAAACTCTGTTCGGTGTTCGTTCCCAGAACCGAGGTTCGGGTTGAAGGTGATAATGAGCGCATCGGTGTGGTGCGGGTAAAGGTTCTCAGATTCGATGGGCCGCATGTGGTTGCGGTACTTCCCACGGACGAGAGCACTCTTGTCGCGGTTAAAGAGGACGATCTTTCGGAGAGTGCATGATCCTGTCGAACACTGAAATTCAGTCGGCATTAAAACAGGGCCGACTCGTCATTCGGCCCGTCCCCTTACCGGATTTTCCGGACCATACCGGACGATGCCCGTATGCGACAACCGCTGTAGACCTGCGTCTCGGAACTGAAATCTCATATTTCAAGGAGGGCCTGCCGTTTGATATTAACTTAAAGAACGGCGCATTTGCGGATTTATTCGGCCCAAATTCCATCACCCAGAAAATTACCTCGGAACAGCCATTTGTATTGCGCCCAAATCGCCTGGTCCTTGGCAAAACCATGGAGCATGTTGAACTGCCGCTGCGGCAAGATCAACCATCTCTGGCCGCCCGTGTTGAAGGCAAAAGCTCATACGCGCGTTGCGGCCTGCTTGTGCATTTTACCGCACCGACAATTCACGCCGGCTTCGCCGGCACAATAACGCTGGAACTGATAAATCTCGGCCCCTGCAATATTTCCCTTTATCCTGAAACTGCTATCTGCCAACTCATCGTCGAGACCGTTGTCGGGACTCCATTTCGTAACGACAGTCAATTTCAAAATCAGCAGAGGCCCGGCGGGAATATCCGTCCCCAGTGAATAAGGCACTACAAATCTGAACGCGGTGGCGCGGGCTGCGGAACCAGGCCACAGCGCAGTCATTTCGCATCCGGCGGCGTGTCATCCACTGAAAAATCGCTATAATTCGCCACCAATGCAGTAAAGGAGTTTTTATGCTGGATAAATCACAATTGGCCGCTCGAATTAAGGAAGTGGCATATTTGGAAGGGGATTTTACGCTGCGTTCCGGGCGAAAATCCAAGTATTACATGGACAAATATCTCTTTGAAACGCAGCCCGATATCCTTGCGGCACTCGGTGCCCGAATGGCCGCGGCCCGTTCACCGTTGACCACGCGCATTGCCGGTGCCGAACTTGGCGGCGTGGCATTGGCGGCGGCGGCTTCCCTGGCGGCGGGTCTGCCGTTTTTTATCGTGCGAAATTCCAAAAAAGATTATGGCACCAGCAAGCTTATTGAAGGGGCGCTGCTGCCCGGTGACACCGTGCTGCTCGTGGAAGATATTGCCACCACCGGCGGACAGGTGCTGGAGGCGGCCAAAGTCATTACCGGGGCCGGGGCGCAGGTGGAAAAAATTGTGGCGGTAATAGACCGGCAGGAAGGCGCGCGGGAAAATATCCAATCCGCGGGTTTTTTGTTTGAAGCCCTTTTAACCCGGCAGGATTTGGGCATCTGAAGCCGCAATTCCCCGTGAACTTTGGACATCATGACGCAGGCAAAATCGCACACCGCTCGCAAAGTGACCGTTACCGTCATCAAAATTCTGATTGCGGTCATCGGGCTTTGGTACGTTATTTCCCATATTGCCTGGAATGATCAGGTGGTGCTTAAAAAAGGCCAGGTCATTCGCAATGTCACCTTCGTACACAACACCCGCCTGACCCTGCTGGCTCATCAAGGCCGATTGTATACGCTGAAATTTCAGAATCAAAAAATTTCCGTGCGGTTGCCGCACGGGCAGGTGATCACCGCCGTAGCCACCAGGCCGCCGATTAAATTTCCCAATCTGCTGGCGGTTCCGGGCAGCTATCTTGTGGCGCCGCATGGCAAGGTTTCAGTTGCCCTGGGCTTGCCACATCTGCTGCGCAAAGCCAAACCACTGCCGCTATTGGCGGCGCTGCTGCTGCTGGGCCTGCCGTTTGTCATCACCGCCTGGCGCTGGCGAAGGCTTATGCTGGTGCAGAATATGGACTTGCCGTACCGCAAGTGCCTCACGCTGACTTTTGTGGGCCAGTTTTATTCCACCTTTCTGCCCGGCACCACCAGCGGAGATATTGTTAAAATAATTTATACAGGCCGGATTACCGGCCAAAAAACCAAAAGTGCCATCACGGTTATTCTTGACCGGGTCATCGGGTTGATAGGATTGATGATCGTGGCCGGGGCGGCGGCCGGGGCACAGTTGGCGGCAAACCATTTTTCCGCGGCGGGTAAGAATGTTGCCGATCCGGTGCTCGTGCATGTGCTGTGGTTGATTGTCGGGTTGCTGGGGCTGACAATTCTCGGCGGCATTGTCTATTTTTCAGTTCGCCTGCGGCAATGGCTGCATCTGGATGCACTTATTGAACGCCTGCCCCTGCCGGAATTCATCAAACACGCGGATCGGACATTGCGGGTATATCGCGATCATCCCGGCACGCTGGCGCTGACATTGGGAGCCAGCGTGCTGTCGCAGGCGGTGTTGCCATTGGCCGGATTCCTGGCGGGATGGGCCTTTGGAATGCACGCATCGTTCGGGTGCTTTATGGCGTACATTCCGGTGGCGGCATTGGCGGCAAGCCTGCCAATTGTTCCACCGCAGGGCATCGGCGTCATGGATGCCATTCTGTTGCACTTTTTTGTCACGCGCGGCGTGGACACCGCCAGTCAAGCTTTCGCCCTGGCCCAGGCCATCCGCTTCCTGCCGATTTGCTGGAACCTGCTGGGTGCCTATTGGGTGGTACGGGGAACTTATCATCGCGAACATGTCGAAAGTCTGGATCAACTGGCACCCGAAGCGTGAAACCGTCGGCATCATTGTGAACCACTCCCAACGCCAGGCGATCAGCCCAGACTCCACGCCGCGCGCAAAAGCCCGATCTTAAGCGCCCGTGTAAGCCGCCTCTGGCCGCAGTATATACTTCATACGGCTATTACCGGGACGTCCTGACCCCGTATTATTGCCGCGAAATCAGAACGTATACGCACTTTTCACATTGCAATAACGTGCCACCACGGGCCACACAGATTATGAATCCACCACAGATTTCACGGATTAAACGGATAAACCGGAACGAACAGGTTTTGATTCGCTACCGCGACGGTGTCCCCGTTGCGTGCCGCTACAGGTCCAGTTACTCGCGGCAGATGCGGACGTGTTGTACGCCGCTTTCCGCCACAAACCCCTCGTATCCGTGTCATCGGTGCGATCCGTGGTCCGGTACTGATTCCGCAATTTCAAACCGATCTCGGATATGGAAGTAGACGTGAATCCACCACAGATTTCACGCATTAAACGGATAGGAACGAAGGAACTGATTTTGATTTGCCTCCGCTGCGGTGTCCCCGTTGCGTGCCGCTACAGGTCCAATTCCCCGCGGTAGATGCAGACGT
>JAJYZY010000011.1 GCA_021799715.1 Planctomycetota bacterium
GCAATATACGCCATTTTCACGCCCGTTGGCGGAAAAGCTGCGACCGGCATGCCCGGACACACGGGAAAACTCAAATCGTCATATATGATTGTCTATATATGATTTCGCCCTGGGTGGCATGGGGCACCATGGCCAGCGGCGGCGCGGGGAACATTGCCATCGACCGGCAATATTCCGCAACCGCGGGATGTCAAACCAATGACCGCGCCAGGCAGCATACCGTCACAGCCACATCAAGCGACGAACCATTCCCATAAAGTACGCAAATGTGCTGTCGAGGTCAATTACACTGCCACAAGGCCGGTGACGTGTGCGACAACTGTATCAAGGCTTATCATTTCCGGCTCTTTCAGGGAACGGGATTTTAACTCCACCTGTCCGGCTGCCAATCCCTTGTCACCGATGACGATGCGCAGCGGAATGCCGATCAGATCGGCATCCTTGAATTTTACTCCGGGCCGCTGATCCCGGTCATCGACCAGCACATCCAGCCCGCGCGCGGCTAGTTCGCCATGCAGGCGGTCGGTTACTTCCTTCGCCCGGCCCTCATATTTAATGGGTGTAATGATTACGTGGAACGGCGCAATGGCCATGGGCCAGCGAATTCCGTCGGCATCGGAAAGCGTTTCCAGCGCGCCGACCAGAATACGCCCCGGTCCAATGCCGTAGCACCCCATAATCAGGCTGTGACTTTGCTGCTTATCATCGCTGTAGGTGGCACCGAGGGCGTCGCTGTATTTGGTGCCAAGTTTGAAAACATGGCCAAGTTCAATGCCTTTGCTGAAAATCAGTTCTGCTCCGTTTGGGGCCTTATCTCCGGCTGTGATATTGCGTATATCCGCGATTATGGCCCTGGATTGCATGTCCGCGGAAATATGCTGCTTCCAGTTGAAGTTGGTCACATGCCAATTCGCTTCATTGGCTCCCGATGTGGCATTGGCGATCAGCAGGGCGTCGGGGTCAATAATCAGTTCGGCCCGGACAGTGTTGACGATATGCGGCCCGACATAGCCAATGGCAAATCCCGCCGCCCGCGCAGCGGCTTCGTCAGCCAGTTCCACCGGGCCGGCGATGCGGCGGATTTTCGCCTCATTTATTTCATGGTCACCGCGGACACAGGCCACAATCCATTTTCCCGAAGCGGCATCGCCCTGACGAAATACCATGGTCTTAATCATCGCGGTGGGCTGAATGTTCAGCAGTTTACAGACTGCAGTTATGGCGGCGGCATCAGGCGTTTGTATTTTCACCAGTTCAGCTTCCGGCTGCTGCGGCGCGGCGGAAAATGACATATCCGTTGCGCCATTGCGACCGGCGCGTTCCAGATTCGCCGCCCATGAATCATCGGCGGCCCGGACAATAACATCTTCACCGGCTTCGCACGGGCAGATGAACTCGTGGCTGGCATCGCCACCAATCGGTCCGCTTTCAGCTTCCACGGGAATGGCGGGAATGCCGCAGCGCTGGAAAATCTTGACATAAGCATTGTACATATCCTGATACGTATTGTTCAGGCTGTCGAGTGAACTATGAAAGCTGTACGCATCTTTCATGAAAAATTCCCGTACGCGCAACATGCCGTTGCGCGGGCGGGCCTCATCGCGGAATTTGGTTTGAATCTGATAAAGCGTGATAGGCAGTTGCTTGTGGCTGCTGATGTACGCTTTAACCAGCTCAGTCACGCATTCTTCATGCGTTGGGCCGAGGATCATTTCCGTTCCCTTGCGATCCTTGAGCTTAAAAAGCAGGGCACCATAATCGAAGTAGCGGCCTGTTTGCTTCCATAATTCCGCCGGCAGCAGGGCGGGCATGTGAATTTCCTCGGCGTTAATAGCATTCATCTCCTGCCGGATTATCGCATTGATTTTCTGCATGGCCCGCCACCCCAGCGGCAGCCAGTCATATACCCCCGCGCTGATGCGGCGAATCAACCCCGCGCGGATCATGAGTTTGTGTGAGAGAATATCCGCGTCCGTCGGCGCTTCGCGGCTGGTGGGAATTAAACTGCGGGACCAATACATCTGGGAACACTCCAAAATCGTTCAACTGGCCGAAAATGGCCGCCGGGCACCCGCCCACGGTCATTGATGGCTCCGTGAGTTTGTATAACCACTGCGCTCTATTTGCAAGCGGTGGGGGCGGCTGTTGCGACACACACTAATTTAGCGGCCATGTCCGTGTCATATCGACATGGTGCGCACTGCGGCTCCAGCGCGCAGGAGGGCGGCATTTATAAAGTCTCCACCGCACGTGGGAAACTGCCGAGAATCGCCAGATGCAGGCAATGCGACCGCACTTCTTCCAACGCTGTTTTTACCGCCGGGTCATCGCTGTGGCCCAGCAGATCGGTAAAGAAATAATATTCAAAATTCCGTTTCTGACTTGGTCGCGTATCTATGTTCGTGAGGTTGATGCCGTGCCTGCGGAATACATCCAGTACATCCACCAGCGCTCCGGATTTATGCGCGGTGGTGAAAATAATGGATGTTTTATCATCACCGCTGCGCCGGGGCGGCTGGCGTCCAATAACCAGAAAGCGGGTAACATTATTGGCATTATCTTCAATATTGGCGAAGAGTGTTTTCAGCATGTATAACTCAGCCGCCAGCGAAGAACCGATCGCGGCGGCTTGGGGTTCCGCGGCCGCCAGTTCCGCGGCCTTGCTGCTGGACGCCACAGGCATCCGCGGCACATCGGGCATGGTGGCGTTGAGCCAACGGCGGCACTGATTAAGCACCTCCGGTTTGCTGTATATTTTGTTTACCTCTTCCGGCTCGCAGAGCGCCAGCAGGTGATGATGCACGATAATCTGCATTTCCGCCACGATGGTAACATGCGGGTATTCAATAAACGCATCCATCGTTTCCACAATGCCGCCGATGGTCGAATTTTCTATCGGTGCCAGGCCCATGTCCGCATGGCCCCGCGCAACTTCATCAAATACGCCGGCAATATCCGCAACCGGTTCATGGTCAACCGATGAACCAAATTTTTTTACCGAAGCCAGGTGCGAAAAACTTCCCTTCGGCCCCAGATACGCGATCCGCAGGGGCTTTTCCAGGGCAAAGCTGCCGGACATCAATTCCCGATAAATGGCTTCCAGACACGCATCAGGCAGCGGACCGCCGACACTTTTATTGGCCTTGCGGATTCGCTCGAGGACAATTTTTTCCCGGTCGGGGGCGTAGATCGGCGCGTTAGACTGCTGCTTGATTTTGCCGATCTCCACGACAATGCGCGCCCGCGCGTTAAGCAATTCGACAATATTGTGATCCAATTGATCAATGCGCTGTCTTAGTGCGTCCAATGGATCTGATTGTGTCATCATACAAATGCCTCGGTTATTGCAGTCGATCCGGCCGTGGTCCGTTCGGACGAACCTGTCTACTTATTAGAATACTAATCGCCGATATCGCGATCAGCAACGCCACGGGTATCAATCTTAATTTACAGGCGTGACAGAGCACTATGGGCTGTCAAATAAATTATGTGCCGGGCAGAAGCCGCATTGCGAAAAATACGCCATGGCCTCCCCCACGGTGGTAAAAAGATTGGTTGCGGTTTGTGTTACAAACGGGCTGGGCGCGGCTTTGGGCCGCCAGATGACATATACTTCCCGCGCATGGTCATACGCATGCTGAAGTTCGCGTTCCACACCGCTGGATAAACCGGGACGGCCGTCGTCGAGTTCCGGAATATAGGATACAATCATATCACTCTGCCGCACCATCATGAAATCGCGGGCGTAAATCTGGCCGTTAATATCGCCCCCAATGGTCAGTATCTCCGGCACCCGCAACTGCACGGTCCCGCCGGACGTTTCCACGTTCAATGTTTGGCGGCCTTCCTCCACGGCCAGAACCGCAGCGTCATACAGCATTTTTTCATCCACATCGCCCGGATCAAATGTGATAAATTTCTCCGCCATGGATCGGCGAAAATCATTGATTTCATTGAGTATATGGGGCAGATTCATGACATGGCTCATGGGAAAACTGGGATACACTTTTCGCATTCCCGGCCGCATGAGCAGGCGAAACAGCGTTAAGGCCGTGCTGGCGTGCCGGCCGCGGGCAAGCACAAAAAAAGCCCCCGGATGCCGGGCGTTGGCGCGGGCCATAAGTTCCGTCGCCAGAATTTCTTCTTCCCGCCAGACCATTAAATCCTTCAGGCTGTGGTCCACATTATGATCCCGCAGCAGTCTCTGGTGCACCGATTCCACATTGTCCAGCAAGGTGACATAGATATCCGCCTGAAGTTGCGCCAGTTGATCAAAATCAAACGCGGCAAACAGACCATGTTTCCAGCGGAAAGTGGCATGTGAATTAATAATCACATTGGGATGATTCGGTAATTCGCTGATAATATCGCGGAAAACCGCACGCCGCAGGCTTGTTAACCGTGACAGCGGCAAATCCAGAATACGGCCCGGTTTAACATCTGCCGCTTCGCTGTACATCATGTCGCCGACATGAAATACCTTCAGCGGTTCGCCATGCGCGCGGGCGATTGCTTCTAATTCTTTCAGATAGTCCTGTCGGTCAAGTCCCACCTGGCCGGTTAATAACATTCTCATGGCGGTGCGTTCTCCTTCAACCGGGGCATTATAGCCGAAGGCCGCGGTGCGCTTGGGCTTCCACATCTTGTCCGATGCCGTCGGGCGTTTACACCGCGAATTTGCGGAGAATCAGCGTATCATTCTGTCCACCAAAGCCAAAGCTGTTGGACATCGCCACATCCACCTTTATTTTCCGGGCGTTATTGGGGACATAATCCAGGTCGCATTCAGGATCCGGCACGCTGTAATTGGCCGTGGGCGGAATCATTTGATCCCGTATGCACAACACGCAGGTAATGGCCTCAACAGCGCCGGCAGCCGCAATCAAATGCCCCATCATGCTCTTGATGCTGCTGATGGGCACCTGCCTGGCGCGTTCCTTAAAGACCCCTTTAATGGCAAAAGTTTCAGTTGAATCATTTTCTTTTGTGCCGGTCCCATGGGCATTGATATAGTCAATATCCGAGGTTTGCATGCCCGCATCCCGCAGGGCGGATTCAATGGCCACAATGGCCCCACGACCATCAGGGTGTTGATCGGTCACGCGATAGGCATCCGCGCTGCTGCCATAGCCGACCACTTCCGCCAGAATCCTGGCTCCGCGGGCTTCGGCGTGTGAAAGGCTTTCCAGAATCAGCACGCCGGCCCCTTCGCCAATGACAAAACCGCTGCGCGTGGCGTCAAATGGGCGGCATGAGCGTTTCGGATTTTCATTAAACGTGGAAAGGGCGGTCAATCGGTTAAAGCCGGTGACACCAAAGGGGTGAATCATGGAATGCGCGCCGCCGGAAATCACCACCGCCGCATCACCCCTGCGAATCAGTTCCGCCGCCTCGCCCAGCGCTTGCGTGGATGCGGCGCACGCGGTCAGACAGTTAATGGCCGGGCCGCGCGCGTCAAATTCCATGCTCAAATGTGAAATGGGCATGGCGGGTTCCTGCTCAATTTCCCGCAGGGCATGAAACGCTTGCAGCGCCTGTTGGCCCCATTGGGCCATATTCATGCCGCGCGATTCCTGATTCCACGACTCCAGAGCAACCCGTGTGAAATTGTCAAAATCCAGCGCCGCATCGCCCGTACCCATATATACCGCCACCGAATACGGATCCACCGCCGCGGCTTCTTTTGACCCGGGCTGCGGCAGCCCCGCCATGTCCCATGCCTGATGCGCCGCATCCAAAGCAAATCCGGTGGCCCGGCTGATTTCTTCGTGTTTTCCGGAAGTCCGCAAATTTTCGGGCAATTGATAATTTTTTACTTCCGCCGCGAATTGCGTCGGAAAATAGCGCGCATCAAATAATGTTGTCGGCGCAATACCGCTTTCACCGGCCAGCAATTTCGCCCACACGTCATCAATGGTTCGGCCCAGGGGGGTAACCCATCCTACGCCCGTTATCACCACACGATTTTTCATACTTACTCCGTTTGCATCAGGTCTTCACCTGGGGAACTGGTTGCATTTATTCTTCAGGAATAGCGCCTTAAAACCACCGCCGCATTCTGCCCCGCGATCGAACCGGTGGTCACCAGAACATGCTGCAAATGTGCCGCATGCGTCTGCTGCGGCACATTGAGTTCCGCAATGGGAGCGGTACAATTCACGGCTCCGGGAACCATCTGATGCTGCAGCGCCATTGCCGCCGCCGCCAGGTCCAATGCTTGCGATCCGGCTCCGGCATCACCGATGCCGCCCCGGATCGGCATGACTTCCGGCCGCAAAGTCCCAAATACATGATGAATCGCCGATGCCTCCGCCCGATCATGGCCGACGATAGCATAACCGCTGGGGATCACCATCTGCACATCCGCGGGGCTTGTATCGGCGTCTTTTAAGGATTTGCTCATGGCCACCGCCATCGCTTCGCCCGCCGGATCAGGCCCGGCAATTCCGCGGGCGCTGGATGACGCCCCGACACCGGCAACTTCCGCATAAATTTTTCCACCCCGCGACAGGGCGTGTTGCAGTTCCTCAATAATCAACACACTGCCACCTTCCGCAATGACCGTTCCACAGGCTGCCTGATCCATGGGCCGACATGCCGTTGCCGGCTGATGATTTCCCGCCGTGGTGAGTCGCTTCAGCAATGTCCAGCGCATTAATCCCATCGGATGCACCATGGATTCGCACCCGCCAACCAGGGCAATATCCGCCTGGCCGCGTTGAATGGTGCGGCACGCCTCGGCTAAAGCCAAGCCGGCTGAAGCCTGTTGGCAGGTTATGGTGTTGGACGGTCCCTGTGCGTCATGAATGATGCTCACATGGCAGGCCAGCATGTTGGGCAGATATTTCAACAGCCACAGCGGCGTAAGCAGGTCCATGCCGCTGGGCTTGGTTGGATCGTCTGATTTGCCCCATTTTTTTAAACTCAGGGAGCCATCCTCCGCTTTTGCCGGAGCCATTGCGGCAGCCAATTCATTGAGATCAGCGCAAATAAGGCCCGCGCCGATATTGCACCCGATCCGCCGGGCGTCCACTTCAAACCAGGTGTCGTCGGGTTTCTTTCCGCCAAATGTCTCCATCACACCGCGCGTGGCCAAATGGGCATCGCGCACGGCTCCGTCCGCCGCCAATACCGCCAGTTCTATATCGCGGGCCATGATTTTTGTGGCTTTACGATAACTCTTTGGGACGTAATCCATGGTTTTAAACGCCGGTACCTGACCGGCAATTTGGCTGGGAAATGCCACCGGATCAAAGGCCGACAGCGGCGCGATGGCCGATCGCATGTCGGTAAGCCCCTTCCAAAGTTCGCCGCTGGTTATACCATGCGGGCTGACCGCTCCAACTCCGGTAATGACAACGCGCCGCATGAAATCTCCGCATTAAGCTACCATCCGCCGCGTCAGATTATCCCATTGGTGTCTGAACCGGCGGAGTTGGAATTCTATGCCGTAATGGCGGCAATTCCAACTCCCCGCCGCGTCCGCCAACTCCGCTGGCAGGCTTTGCCGCTGTGCGTTATGCTTTGGCGGATGACTCATTGCCCGGAATATAACACGGCGGTACCCCGCGACTCCAACCGCAATCGCGGCCAATTCGCCGCCGCCGTCGTGGCAAACACCAATATTTGCCGTGAACATTTTCTTCTCACACTGCGGGTAGCGGATTTTCCCCCCAGCCGGCCCGGACAGTTTGTGCAGGTGTTGTGCCCACCACCGGATACCGCGTCCGGCAGGCCCTCTGACCCGGCAGTATCGGCGGAACCGGAAGTTCAAGAATTGCATTGGGAGCCGGGAACGCTGCCGCCGCGTTTTCATGACCCTTATTTGCTGGAACCCGAACCGTACCTGCGCCGGCCATTTTCCATCGCGGGTCGCCGCGATGATATGGTAAACCATTGCTGCGACATTGACCTCATCTACCGGGTAATCGGCAAAGCCACCGGGCGAATGGCGACTCTGGCGACCGATGATTGCATATCCATACTTGGGCCTTTGGGCAATGAATTTCCGGTACCCGACGCGATGACGACAGCTTTTTTAGTCGGCGGGGGAGTTGGAATTCCGCCGATGATTTATCTGGCGGAGAAGTTTCAGCGCCTGGGCATTAAGGCAGTGGCTTTTATCGGCGCTCAAAAAGCGGACCTCATTCCGTTGCGCATAACCGGTGACGTTGGCACCAAGCCGACATCCAATGTGCGGGAATTTGCGGATTTTGAAACCCAAACGGTTGTCGCAACGGATGACGGCTCTCTGGGCAATAAGGGTTTTGTCACGCAGGTGTTGGAGCAATTTTGCACCAAAAATCCCGATCCTGGAGCGGTGGTGTTCTGCTGTGGGCCAACGCCCATGATGCGGGCCACCGCGTTGGTTGCCGCGCGGCTCAAGTTGCCGTGTTACGCATCGCTGGAACAGCCGATGGCCTGTGGCATGGGTACCTGCCAGAGTTGCGTAATTAAATACCGCTCCGTTAATGCGCCGGATTGGGTGTATAAACTCACCTGCAAAGATGGCCCGGTATTCAACACAACGGATATACTGTGGTAACCGGTGCTTCCGATGCACCCGCCGCCCGGCCGGGGTTATTTCCGGCGGGATGGGCCGCAAAATATGGAGAATCGGTAATTGAATAATATTGTACATCTGGTTGACCCTACCAGTGGTATGGATGTGTTGGATACTATCGCCCTGGCGGTCAATGGCGTGCCCGGAAAGCACCATGTATTGATTTTTGGACACAATGGATGGCTGGGGGCGGCCATTGAGGCGGGAATTCCAAAAAAAAACATCACATGGAGCCGAACTCTGGCACGCTGGGACCCCACTATGGGCCGCGCGCTGACGCAATGGGTAAAAAAAAATAATCCGACTCATATCCACGCTTGGGGATATTGGAGTATGGCGGCGGCCAGTGGCCTGAAAGGTTGCAACGGCGGCCGAATCGCCTTTATTCAGTGTGCCCCAAATTCGGCGCAATTGCGACAATTGCAGAGAAACATGAAGCGTTCGCAATGGCATTTCATTACACCCTGGCAATGCGTGCAGACGGCCCTGGTTGCCGGCGGGATTCCTCAAAATCATGTTACCCGCGTTAGCCCCGCCGGATGGCTGGCACCTGTCACCAAAGCTTTGCCCGGCAACTTGCGGCGATCACTGGGAATGCAGGCGCGCGAAGGACCGGTGGTGTTTCTGGGCGGATGGTCCGAAGAATCGATCAGGCATGATTTGGCCATCTGGGCGGTGGGAATTGTGGCGGAATCCAATGCTGATCTCTGGGCTTTGATACGCAACGATGATGTGCCGCGAAAAGAGGCCGTCAATCCATATGCCGGCTATCAGTCCTTTGCGCGCACCTTGAAAGACCCGCAATTGGTGACCATTGCGCCTTCTCAATACACATGGGGCCAATTGGCGGGCGTGGCTGATTTTTTTCTCTTTGCACCCAGACGGTCCGCGGGCGTAAGCAGCCTGTTAACCGCCATGGCATTGGGAAAGCCGATTATCAGCGCCAGGACGGATCAGGTCTGTGAATTGCTGGAAAATGGAACCAGTGCCCTGCTGGCACCGCCGGATAATCCGCGCGAATTGGCCGCCCGGCTTAACGCGCTGATGGAAAACAAGGCCCTGGCCGCCAAAATTGGCGCTGGTGCCAAAGCCGCGTACGATAACCTCGCCCGCCCGGAATTGTTTATCAACCAATTGGACGCCATTCACGGTCAACTTACCGGTTAGGTGTGACAATGGGCTATGAGCCTTTCCGGTTAATGGCCGGGTTCGCCATGGGGCCGGCATTTCCCCTATGCGCCGTCGTAGCGCGGGCTGACTTTGGGGAATCATTCCGCGCGATGTGATGGCAAAGCATAGGGCGCATTTCCGGCCCACCAAGCGGGGGGGCGGCGCTTTTTCCGGCACCTCAACGCGGCTCCCGGCAGTACCGTCTCTTTGAGCGGCGGGCCACCGTCGCCGCGGTTTGATGAGAGCCAAAAATCATGCCGTCGAGCCCCGCCGCATATGCGGACAAGCTCCAGGCCTGAAAACAACCGATCCAAATAATCTCTTAATATTCCGATTTGGCAAAACCGCCCCCTCAATGGTACTCTTTTAATGCGGGTGCGGGTTTTACGCTGCGGGACGCGCACAGCCACGCCGCGGACACCGCGGCCAAATTGGCCGGCGCGATGGAAAACCCGAAGTAAACGATGCGCAGGCCCTGATTCTGAATTTCAGTATGATGTGAAGAAAGCTTCGGAATTTAATATGACCACGATCACCGAAAACTCAGCCACGACCCTGCAGCCTCTCACCGGCGGACCGGCTGACATCCGCTTTTTTAATCGTGATTTGAGCTGGCTGGATTTTAACGCGCGGGTTCTGCACGAAGCCGCGGACAAACGAAATCCATTATTGGAACGCTTGAAATTTCTGGCGATTTTTGCCAGCAATACTGATGAATTTTTCATGAAACGCATCGGACTGCTCAAACGCTGGATTATCAACAAACCCAACGAGACCGGCCCGGATGGCCTGACGCATCGGCGGCAGCTTGAATTGGTGCGCCAACGGCTGGCCGATATGTGCGCGCTGCAACATGACATCTGGAAACGGGAACTTCGTCCCCAGTTGGCGGAAGCGGGCATTACGCTGCGCCGCTATGAGGAACTCACCGAACGCCAGCAGGTTCACGCGGCGGAATATTTCACCCGCTATATTTTTCCCGTGCTCACGCCGCTGGCGGTCGACCCGGGACACCCCTTCCCGTTTATCAGCAACTTGAGTATTTCCATCGGCGTGCTGCTGCGCCAACCGGCGCTGCCGGAAGCGTTGTTTGCCCGGGTGAAAGTTCCGCGCCTCTTCCCGCGATGGTTTAAAATTGAAGAACCATCGGGCACCATTTTTGTCCCGTTGGAAAGCCTCATCCAGGGGCGGCTTGAAATGCTTTTTCCGGGCATGCACGTGCTGGAATCACAGATTTTCCGCGTGACCCGCAGCGCGGAAGTCGAGGCCGCCGAGGATATAGAAGATTCCGAAGACCTGCTGGAGGAAGTTCAGGAGGAATTGCGGGCCCGCCGATTTGCCGAAACCGTGCGCGTGCAGATTTCCCCCGGCATGTCGGATGAAATGCGCCATTATTTAACCGATGGCCTGGAAGTGCACAGCGAATATCTGGAGGAAGAACCCGAGCCGCTGGGGCTGGCCGATATGATGAGCCTGGCGACATTGGATATTCCCGCTTTGCGCACGCCGACATGGACACCCGTGTGCGCTCCGGCACTGGCCGATTCGGATGCCAGCATTTTTGCCATCATCCGCCAGAGCGATATTCTTGTGCATCACCCGTATGAAAGTTTTAACAGTTCGGTTGAACGCTTTATTCTTACCGCGGTCAATGATCCACAGGTATTGGCCATTAAAATGACCCTGTATCGCACCAGCGGTGATTCGCCGTTTGTGCCGGCTTTGGCGCGGGCCGCGGAAATGGGCAAACAGGTCGCGGTGCTGGTGGAGCTCAAGGCCCGGTTTGATGAGGAAAGCAATATCCAATGGGCGCAGGCACTTGAAAGCGCCGGTGCGCATGTTGTCTATGGTATTCTCGGCTTGAAAACCCACACTAAAATTGCCCTCGTGGTGCGGCGCGAGGATAACGCGGTGAAATCTTACGCCCATATTTCCACCGGCAATTACAATTCACGAACCGCCGAAGTTTATACCGATTTGGGTCTCTTTACCTGCCGTGGAGATATTTGTGAAGATGTGGTGAACCTGTTTTCATTTCTCACGGGCAGGTCGTTGAAAAGTGATTACCATAAACTGCTGGTGGCTCCCGTCACCATGCGCCGGCGATTCCGGGAAATGATTCAACGGGAAGCGGCGCATGCGCAGGCCGGCCGTCCGGCGCGGATTATCGCCAAAATGAACGCCCTTGAGGATGCGGAAATTATTGATGCGCTTTACCGTGCGTCGCAGGCGGGTGTAAAAATTGATCTTATTGTCCGCGGATTCTGTTGCCTCCGGCCCCAGGTTCCGGGCTTAAGCGATAATATTCGTGTGATCAGTATTGTCGGCCGATTTCTGGAGCATTCCAGAATTTTCTATTTCCATAACGACGGTATGGAGGAGATGTTCATGGGCTCGGCGGATTGGATGAGCCGAAACTTAAGCCACCGCGTGGAAGCCGCCACACCCATTGAAAATCCGCTGTTGTCCCAGCGCATACGGGAGATTCTGGATATCATGCTTGCGGATAATCGGCAGGCATGGGACCTGGCCGCCGATGGCACCTGGACCCAGCGCCATCCCGCCGCCGATGAGCCGGAACGGGGCAGTCAGACCCGGTTGATGCAACTGACCATTGAACGGCAACACGCCATCGCCGAAGCGGCCGATGGCCCGCCGCGGTAATCTCCGGGCCGCCCGGTACGGAAAAACGGAAAAGCATGTCGTTCACGCTCCTGTAAAAATCCACTGCGGAGCCACGCGGTGCAAACTCGCGGCCGATTCAACCGTTCCCGGCGCGGCAATGGCAAGCCCGGCATGAATCATGCCCGGAATCCGGAAACGCGAATTCAATAAATTTGACCTAAAGTGTGTTCAAGTATACTCTTATTAATCTTCGTTTCGGCGAAGCTCTGGAGAGATGTCCGAGTGGCTTAAGGAGCACGATTGGAAGTCGTGTGTGGGGGTAACCTCACCGTGGGTTCGAATCCCACTCTCTCCGTTAAAAACCATGGCGCGTTCAAAAACCGTTGTTTAACAAGGGTTTTTGCCTTTCAACCGCCTGCATATTCAGGTGCTGTCCCCAAACTGTCCCAATTCGATGCTGCCTGCCATCGATTCCAATTTCATAATTTCACGGTTGGCTTTTGTGTCGAAGATACGGAGGGTAGCCTCCCGATACAACGGATGTTGCGGCAAATTCCGGTGCTTCGCAACGCGATTATGAATAGTAAAATCAACGTGTTTTGCGTCTTGCGGGCAGCTTCTTCCTCGTGGCTGCCGGCACGCCTCGGCGCGGCTGCGCCTGGGGCATGATGACCCGGGTCTTTTCAAATAATTGCTGAACCGATTCCCGCGGCTGCGGTATGCAATTGCACCGCGGCTTGCCGCGAATCCACAGTTCCGTTGTGCAGAGCGTTTTGAGTTCATCAAGGCCTTCCCGCACCGTGGCGTCCATGTCCTGCCATCACCAGGCCAACTCCTGTGCGATTCGTGTCCGTCGTACGAACCACATCTACCGTGGAATTTTCGGGCGGAGCACAACACGCGGCCGGAGAGAACGCGTGGATATCCCGCCGCGCCGTTGGTAATTCCGATGTCGGCAGCTTCTGATGGTTTGCAAGCCGAAGATTTGCGGGAGAATGACATCACGAT
This sequence comes from Planctomycetota bacterium, assembly GCA_021799715.1. Next base: position 13,367 of record JAJYZY010000011.1, read on the forward strand.
TATCAGGCGGATCGTAATCAGGACAACCGCATCGCTGCATGGAATGAATGTTTGAACCGCAACGGCACAATCCCGATCTCGGTTTCTGAATTATGGACATCGGGACAGGCGGCACGAAGCGGTCGGCGGCGGCGCGGTCGATCGGCGCGAGGTGTGGACCATTTGCGTGTCGCGTCAATTCCAGCAACTCCGCGTTCATTCGCTACCTCCGCTGTGAAACAGTGCGTTAATATCATCATGTCGCCGTGCCGCGGTGGTGGATTCACTATCGGCGGCTATCCCGATGCAACCGACGGCTTGCACTTGGAATCGGGAAAGCCTGCCGGTAGGATTTATTAACATTATTAACGTGGCTGGCGGGAGATGTTGGCTCTCGATGCCGACGGACGGCAGCCGTCGCGGAAAGTAACGAACCTGATGGATGACGCAATAAACAATCCGCCTCTTCACGCCGTCACCGGTGCTTTTGGATATTCCGGACGTTATATTGCGCAACGATTGCTGAACGCCGGAATAGCCGTGCGAACATTGACTTCCTCACCGCGGCGCGTCAATCCCTTTGGCAATTCCGTGGAAATCAGGGAATTTGACTGGCGGGACACCGACAGGCTCGCTGCGGCGCTGGACGGGGTGGAAGTGCTTTACAACACATACTGGGTTCGCTTTAACAGCAAAAACTTCTGCTTTGCGGAGGCTGTCGAAAACAGCCGGAAACTGTTTGCCGCCGCCCGGGCCGCCGGTGTGCGGCGCATTGTGCATGTGAGCATAACCAATCCGGATATCCATTCAAATCTGGAATATTTCCGCGGCAAGGCGCAGGTGGAGCAGGCATTAACGGACTGCGGAGTGGCTTTCACCATCCTCCGGCCCGCGGTCCTTTTCGGCAAGGAAGATATTTTAATAAACAACATCGCGTGGATGTTGCGACGCTTGCCGGTTTTCGGAGTTTTTGGGGACGGCGAATACAAAATGCAGCCGATCTATGTTGATGATTTAGCCGAGTTGGCGGTGCGGAGCGCGGGTGGCAGCACAAATGAGGTTATCCAAGCCATCGGACCGGAGACATTTACCTATCGCGAACTGGTAAAAGCGATAGGACGCATCATCGGCTGCGATCGGCCCATCATCTCCGTTAATCCGGAGGTGGGATACCTTTTTGCGGCTGTGGCCGGAAAGATGGTTCATGATGTGATTATCACGCTTGATGAAATTCGCGGCCTGATGGAGGGGCGGCTGTTTGTTGATGGCCCGGCCGCTGGAACCACCAGGCTCACGCAATGGTCGCAGGAAAACCGCCAGTGGTTGGGGCACCGCTATGCCAGTGAAATGGCGCGCCGCCGGGATCGGGTCAGCGACTATACGGCTTTGCGCGGGGACGGCCAAATGGTTGGCAAATAACCGCGGTTCTCCGACGGGAAAGATATTTTGAAATTGAAGCGGGAGCGGAACAACCCCTCGCAGTTCCAGCCAGCCTGCCGCGGGCGGCCGCCGAGCGGCTGCGGGAAATGCGATGCCCACCGGCTGATATTTTGCCGTAACGGGTTCAAACCGGGGGCCGATTGACCATAGGCTGTGAAGGTCTAAAAAATCATGCGATAAAGAATATTGATTTGCCCGTTGATACTGGCTTGATGGGGGGATCAGCTTTGTGCCTGCGGCGCGACGGCGGCTTGAATTTTGCGCACGCTGACGGCTTTGACGCCCTTGGGGCCGGGCTGGCATTCATATTCCACCACATCGCCATCGGCAAGCGTGCGATATCCCGTTGCGAGAATGGCCGATTGGTGCACGAAAATATCCTGATTATCCGGTCCTTCGATAAAACCGAAGCCCTTACGATCATTAAACCACTTGATTTTGCCAACCAGCATTGCCATATTCATTATCTCCGGCTAATCAATTAAGAACGCCACGTTGAGAACAGATGAACGACAGGGACTGTTTTACGCAAATACACACAAATCCTATATGGAATAAATTCAGCATCGGTGAGTATGAGCCATATTCTTTGGTTTGTCAAGAAAAACAGGTCAAAAAATTACAAAATGAGCTGATTTCAAGGGCAAGTGGACGTTTGCGGCAAGAAGGCGTAAAATTGCCGGGCTATGGCGCATAAGACGGCGCCAGCCTGGTTAATGGGTTGTTTTAATTTGGAACACCGAGGAAATATAGAATGGCGGAAATCAACGCAAAAGATGTCATGACACTGCGGGCGCGTACCAATGCGGGCATGATGGATGCAAAAAAGGCACTGGTGGAGGCCAATGGCGATATGGAAGCGGCCATTGAGCTGCTGCGTAAATGGGGCGCTGGTCGGGCGGAAAGCAAAACCTCCAATGAGATGAAAGAGGGCCTGGTTGGTGGGAAAATCAGTGAAGACGGAAAGCTCGGTGTGATGGTCCGCCTGGGCTGTCAGACTGATTTTGTCGCCCGAAATGAAGCTTTTCAGAAGTTGCTGCATGATCTGGTGGAGTTGGCGTTCACACACGACGTTTCGACTCCGGCCCAGCTCAATGCAGTTCAATATTCCGATGGTTCGGGGCGCAGCGTGGAAGCGGTGATCAAGGAACTCGTCGGCGGGTCCATCAAGGAAAACATGGCCGTCACGGGTTTGGCGCGATATAAAACAGCCCATGGCCTGGTGGGCAAGTATGTGCATCATAATGCCAAAGTCGGCACATTGGTTCAGGTTGATGGCAGCGGCGATGACGCGGTTCGCGTGCTGATAGGCGAAATTGCCATGCACGTCACCGCGGGAATGCCGTTTGTGCCGCTGGCCGTCAACCGGGAAGCGGTGGATGCAGCGGTGGTGCAGCGCGAAAAGGAACTGGCGGCGGAAAGCATGAAAGGCAAGCCGGCGAATCTGGTGGAGAAAATTGTGTCCGGGAAGATGGACAAGTTCTTCGCGGATAACGTTCTGCTGGAGCAGCCGTTTGTGAAGGATGAAAGCAAACGCATCCGTGATTTGGTGGCGGAAACCGGCAAGGCCGTGGCCGCGCCATTAACGGTGGTTGGTTTTGCCCGCTTTAAGGTAGGCGAAGTCTGATTCTGTAACAGGTTTGGCTGGAGTTTTACATGATCCAACCGCGCTACCGCCGCGTTCTGTTGAAAATTTCCGGCGAAGGCCTTTGCCAGGAAGGGGGCTTTGGCTTTGATATGGCGGAACTCACCGGCATTGCCCGGCAGATCGCCGAAGTGGCGCAGCTTGGCGTGCAAGTGGCGGTGGTCATAGGCGGCGGGAATTTCATCCGCGGCGAGACGCTGGCAAAATCCGGTGAAATTCAACGGTCAACCGCGGATTATATGGGGATGCTGGCCACGGTCATCAACGCCATGGCATTGCAGGAAGTTTTGGAGCATCTGGGGCGGCCAACGCGGGTGGCCAGCGCCTTGAATGTGATTCAAGTCGCCGAGCCGTTTATCCGCCGAAAGGTGCTGCGACATCTGGAAAAAGGCCGGGTAGTGGTGTTGGCGGCGGGCGTGGGGAATCCCTTTTTCACCACCGACACCTGCGCCGCCCTGCGGGCCACGGAATTGCAGGCTGACGTGCTGCTGAAAGCCACGAAAGTCGATGGCGTATATGATTCGGATCCAAAGAAAAATTCCCACGCCAAGTGTTATTCGGAACTGACGTATCGGCAGGTTATTACGGATAATCTGCGGGTAATGGATATGACGGCCATCAGCCTGGCGATGGAAAGCAAAATTCCGATTATCGTCTTCAACCTGAAAAAAGCGGGCAATATCATGCGCGTGATAGCAGGTGAATCCATCGGCACGCGCATTACCCACGCCGAAAACAACGGCCAATCAACGAACGCCCGCATGATTGCGGAAAGTTTATCACCGAATCCCGGAGCGTAAAACCATGCCCATAGACGAGATTTTATTCGACGCCGAAGAACACATGGAAAAAGCAATCGAGCACCTGCGCCACGAACTGCGCGGTTTCCGCACGGGACGGGCCAGCACCTCGCTGGTGGAATTTATCAAGGTGGACTATTACGGTGCGCCGACGGATTTACGATCTTTGGCATCTTTGACCACACCGGACGCCACATCCATTCTGATTAAACCGTTTGATCCGGCATCATTGAAAGATATCATCAAAGGCATTGAGGCGGCTAATCTGGGTATCAATCCGATCAATGACGGCAAGCAGATACGTCTGGTGTTGCCGCCATTATCCGGCGAACGGCGGCAGCAGTTGTTGGGAAAAGTCAAGGAGGCGGCGGAACATGCCCGCATTTCCATGCGCAATGTGCGGCGCGACGCCAATAAACACATTGATCAGGATGAAAAGGAATCCGGAACGCCCGAAGATCAGGCCAAGCAGGCCAAAGAGGACATTCAGGAACTATTGAAAAAATTTGAAGCCAAGGTAGATGAACTCGTGCAGGCTAAACACAAAGAAATCACCGAAGTTTAAGACCGCTTGCCGATGGATTTAAACTGCGGGATCATCCGTCCATACTACCATTGCCAAATCTCGGCGCGGCGCTTACGGGGGGAAGTCTTGCCGCGATATGTTGGCCAACGGACAGTGAAGAACTACAATGGCGGGCGTCGAGCATGCGCGGAAATGCCGGCCTGATGGTTCGGTGCCAATGCCAAGGGGTCCATGATGCGTGATATTGAACTGGCAAATCTGGAAGAATCGGCCATGATGAACCGCATGGTCAAAGCTTTGGCCGATACGGTATTAAGCCGGGGTGTGTTTCAGTCGTGGGCAACGGATTCCTGGCGGCCGGAAGTAAATTTGTATGAAACGCACAGTGCGTTTATGGTGTGCGCGGACCTGGCGGGAATGGACGAACATGCCATTCATGTCAGCGTGGCGGGCAATCAACTGGTGATCCGGGGACGGCGAATTTGCCCCATGCCCGGCGGCAAGGAAAAAGCGGTGGCGGTGCATCTGATGGAAATAGATCATGGTGTTTTCGGAAGGAACATCGATATTCCAGCCAATGTGGATGAATCTCGCATATCGGCGCACTATGATGCGGGAATGCTTTGGGTAACATTGCCCAAAGCGCGTTGATGTTCAGGCGGGAGTTGACGCCTTTTCTGTGGTGATATAAGCGGACGTTGGATTGCGGGATAGCATGGCGGAAAAAAACAAAGTTCAAACACAACCGTCGGAGCCGGGTGATAAGGAAACTTCGACGGGCAATGAGACACCGGCGGCGGTGGAACCCGGGGCAACCACGGCCAGTGTCGGTGGGCCGATGCTGCACCAGGTGCGAATTCCTGAAACAATTGCCATTATGCCGGTGCGCGATGCCGTCGCCTTTCCCGGAGCGGTTATTCCGCTGACGATCGGACGGGATAAAAGCCGACGGCTGCTTGATGATGTCATGCCCGGCGACAAAATACTCGGTGTGCTGACGCAGAAAAATGAGAGTGTGGAAAATCCGCAACCCGGGGATATGCACACGGTGGGCACGGTGGCGATCGTGCTGAAAATGCTGCGTCCGGCGGATGGGCAGCAGAGCATAGTGGTGCACGGCCTGGTGCGGTTCCGGGTGCTGGAATTTGTGCAGCAGGAACCATATCTCAAAGCGCGGGTTGAGGCCCTGCCGGATGCCGCGGAAAACTTCGGACCGGAAACGGATTTGCTCGTCGGCAGCGTCCGGAAGGCCGCAAAACGGATGATTGAATTGTCGCCGAATATTCCCGACGAGGCGGCCGGTATTCTCAATGATATTGATTCGCCGTCAACGCTGGCGGATTTTCTGGCGGCGAATCTGCACGAGTCGGTATCGGAAAAACTGGCACTGCTGGAAGAAACCGATGTAATCAAGCGCTTGCTGATGGTCCGCCAGCAGCTTGCAACCCGCATAGAACTTCTGGAGCTTGAAGAAAAGCTCCAATCGCAGGTGCGATCCAGCATTGACAAAAATCAGCGGCATTATTTCCTTCAGGAGCAGTTGAAAGTCATTCAAAAGGAACTTGGCCAGGCGGATGAGCAGAGCCAGGAACTTGCGGACCTGAAAAAGCGCATTGAAGACGCGAAGGTGCCGGACGTGGTGAAAAAAGAGACGGACCGGGAGCTGGCGCGGCTGGCCGCGGTGCCGCAGGCGTCACCGGAATACGGGGTTATTCGGTCTTTTCTGGAGACGGTTGCGGAGTTGCCGTGGAGCAAATCCACGCAGGATGATCTGGATATCAACCGGGCTGGCGCGATTCTGGACCGCGATCACTATGACCTGGAAAAGATAAAAAAGCGCATCGTGGAATTTCTGGCCGTGCGCAAGCTCAATCCGGCGGGACGGGGTCCGATTCTCTGTTTTCTTGGCCCGCCCGGGGTGGGGAAAACGAGTCTGGGCAAATCCATTGCGGAGTCTCTGGGAAGAAAGTTTGTGCGCATGAGCCTGGGGGGTGTGCGGGATGAGGCGGATATCCGCGGTCACCGGCGGACGTATGTCGGTTCCATGCCTGGACGTATTATTCAGGAACTGCGAAAAGTCGGCACAAATAATCCCGTGATGATGCTGGATGAAGTGGATAAGCTGGGCGCGGATTTCCGGGGTGATCCATCGGCCGCATTGCTGGAAGTGCTGGACCCGCAGCAGAACAATACCTTTCAGGATCATTATCTTGGGGTTCCGTTTGATTTAAGCCATATCATATTTATATGTACAGCCAATTACATGGAACCCGTGCCGCCCGCCTTGCGCGACCGCATGGAAGTTATAGAAATTCCGGGCTACACGCAACAGGATAAGCTGCTGATAGCCAGAAAATATCTTGTTCCGCGGCAACTGAAGGAAAATGGCATTACACGCCAAAACTGTGACATTCCGTCCGCAACGCTGGAAGCCATGATAGACCGTTATACCCGTGAGGCGGGGGTGCGCAATTTGGAACGCACCATTGGTTCGGTCATGCGTGGTGTGGCGGCGGCACTGGTCAGCGGCGCGCCGGCGGCCGGCAAAACCGGGGGGGTAAAGAAGACCGCGGCCAATGGCAAGCCGGCTGCGAAAAACGCCGCATCGGCCAAAAAGGAAAAAATAATGGTAAAGGCTGATGATCTAAGCAAGTATCTTGGACCACCCATTTTTGAAAGTGAAGTGGCTCTGCGCACCGCCACCGCCGGTGTGGCAACCGGTCTGGCCTACACGCCGGCCGGCGGCGATATATTATTTGTGGAAGCCACGCGGATGCCGGGCAAGGGGCGGCTTCGCCTGACCGGGCAGATTGGCAATGTGATGCGGGAATCGGCGCACGCGGCCTATTCGCTGCTTAAGAATAATGCGGAAAAGCTGGGCATTAACGCGGTCATATTTCGCGATATGGATGTGCATGTGCATGTCCCGGCCGGAGCGGTTCCCAAAGACGGACCTTCGGCGGGCGTTGCCATGTACACTGCGTTGGCCTCATTATTCATGAATAAAGCGGTGCGGCCTGATGTGGCCATGACCGGGGAAATTACTTTGCGCGGTCTGGTATTGCCCATCGGCGGGGTGAAGGAGAAGGTGATCGCGGCGCAGCACGCGGGAATTAAAACCGTGATTTTGCCGGATCGAAATGAAAAGAACCTGCAGGAAATCCGGCAGCAGTTGAAAAAAGAAATGAAGTTTGTTTTCGTCAAGACGGTCGATGACGTCCTGGCCGCCGCGATAAAAGCTGGTAATGGCACCGATCCCCGGCCCGTGTCCGCGGCGAAAAACAACGGCTTAAATCACACCCGCAAGAACCGCCGGCTTCCCGTGGAAAAAGTCATGGAGAATCCGGCGCGATGAACGGTGCAGCACCCATCGTGCCGGACGGACAGCCTCAACAGCGCGGTGCGCCGAATGCAAATGAACAGGTAGCCAATCTGCATGAGCCGACGGAGCTTATCGCAGTGGATCTTGGCGTCATGGAGTATCGCGCCGCGTGGGAAGCGCAATTGCAGTGGCACGCAAAAGTTCTAAATGGTTCATATTCCAGTGGCGTGGTGCTGCTTGTGGAGCATCCGCCGGTCATTACCATTGGGCGGCATCCGGGGGCGCTGGACCATCTGCTGGCCGACCGCGACGTGCTGGCGCAGCGCGGCGTGGCGGTGGAATTAACCGACCGGGGCGGAGATATAACGTTCCACGGGCCGGGGCAGTTGGTGGTCTATCCGATTATTCCCTTGAACCAATATCATTTAAGAATACATGACTACATGCGGCTGTTGGAACAGTCGGTTATTCAGACATTGGCGAAGTGGAATATAACCGGATTGCGGGAAAACGGGGCAACGGGGGTTTGGGTAAAGCCCGCAAACGGTGGGTCGCATGGGTTGTCCAAGATTTGCGCCATCGGCGTTAAACTGCGTCGCTGGATTTCCCTGCATGGCCTGGCTCTGAACGTTACAACTGATTTGAGTTATTTCGAGCTGATTAATCCGTGTGGTTTGGGGCGGCCGGTCACATCCCTGCGGGCGGAACTGGATCAGCGATGCCCGGGCATGGAAAGCGTGAAAAAGCCGTTGGTTCGTGAATTATCCGGGTTGCTTGGTCATTTACGGTGAATTCCTATATAATAAGGGTCTTTGGCATTGTGGCCGCGTGATGGCCGCATAAGCGCTGTAACCGCCCGGAGCGGACTGGACGGCGGCTGGCATAAAGCTGCCGGATAAAACTTTTAACACTGGAATTCATACAATGAAACGCCGCGACGAACTACGAAATATCGCCATTATCGCCCACGTTGACCACGGCAAGACCACACTGGTGGACGCATTGCTGCGGCAATCCGGCATGTTCCGAACGGGGCAGATGTCGGAAGACACGCTGATTCTGGATAACAACCCCCTGGAACGCGAACGCGGCATTACGATCCTGGCGAAAAACGTGGCCATGAATTACGCGGATTCCGCGGGCGTGATGCGGAAAATCAATATTATTGATACCCCGGGCCACGCCGATTTTGGCGGGGAAGTGGAGCGCGTGCTGAAAATGGCCGATGGCGTGCTGCTGCTGGTGGACGCCTTTGAAGGCCCCATGCCGCAGACGCGCTTTGTGCTCAAGAAGGCTTTTCATTATCACATCAAGCCCATCGTGGTGATTAATAAAATTGATCGCCCTGATTCGCGGCCCGATGAAGTACTCAATGAAATATTTGATCTGTTTGTGGAACTGGAAGCCGATGATGACGCGCTGGATTTTCCGGTCATTTACGCCTCCGGGCGCGCGGGTTTTGCGCGGCTCGAAACCACCGACACAAATATGGACATGCGGCCCTTGCTGGAAACCATTGTCAAGAAAATCCCCGGCCCGGTGGCCGATCTGGAAAAGCCGCTGCAAATGCAGATCACGAACATTGACTACAATGAATATGTCGGGCGCATCGGCATTGGCCGGGTATTCAACGGTTACCTGCGCAAGGGCGAAAAAATTGCCCTGTTGAAGCGCGACGGAAAAAATGAAGCCCACAATATTACGGAATTGTACCTGTTTGCCGGTTTGGGCCGGGAAAAAGCCGAGCATGTGGAAGCCGGGGACATCTGCGCTGTTGTCGGCATTGAAGATGTGGATATCGGCGATACCATTGCGGCCGCCGAGCACCCCGTGGCCCTGCCGCTGATTGATGTCGATGAACCGACTCTTAGCATGATTTTCAGTGTCAACGATTCGCCGTTCGCCGGGCGGGAGGGCAAATTCATAACCAGCCGGAATGTGCGTGATCGGCTGTATCGTGAATTACAAAGCAACGTTGCGCTGCGCGTGGAGGATACGTCATCCGCGGATTCATTGCGGGTCAGCGGCCGCGGCCTGTTGCACCTGGGCGTATTGCTGGAGAATATGCGCCGCGAAGGCTATGAACTGCAGGTCAGCAAGCCGAAGGTCATTTTCAAGGAATTGAACGGCCACAAGTGCGAGCCGGTGGAAAATCTCGTCATTGACGTACCGCAGCAACATGTCGGCTCGGTCATGGAATCCATCGGTAACCGACGCGGCGAGCTGGTGCGCATGGATACCAAAGGCAATATGACGCACCTTGAATTCACCATTCCGGCCCGCGGCCTGATCGGCCTGCGTACCCGGCTGTTAAACGCCACGCAGGGTGAAGCGGTCATGCACCACACATTTCATGACTACCAGTTTATCCGCGGCGCGTTGCCGGGACGGCAAAACGGCGTCATGGTGAGCATGGAAAACGGCACAACCAATGCCTATGCCCTGGATACGTTGCAGGATCGCGGGGTCATGTTTGTCAAACCCGGGGATGAAGTGTACGAGGGCATGGTTGTCGGTGAATACAACAAAGACACGGATATTACCGTCAATGTGTGCCGCGAAAAGAAACTTTCCAACATGCGCACCACTTCGAGTGACAAAAATATCATCCTCAAGCCGCCCCGGGATATGTCATTGGAAATCGCCCTGGAATACATTGAAGATGATGAACTCGTTGAAATTACGCCGCAAACCATTCGTCTGCGTAAGCGCTATCTCAAAGAGAATGATCGCAAACGCATGGGGCGATCGGATGCCGCGATGGAAGCCGTATCCGGATAATGGAATTGCCGCGCCCGCCGATGGCTGAAACTGGGAAATAAACCATGAGCCGCATTGACGTACATAATCATTATCTACCCGGCATGGATGATGGTTGCCGAACATACGCGGACGCGGTGCCGTGCATTCGAGCCTTTATGGAAAAAGGCTACAATCGCTTTTTTCTCACACCGCATACGGGACCGACGGATATGTGCGACATTCGTCCGGAAGCCACGGTGGCGGCGATGGAGGAATTTCAGCGCCAAATGCGATTGGCCGGCATTACCGCTGAATTCAGACCCGGCGGCGAATTGCGGCTCTCCCCTGACATGCTGCGTTGGAAAGATACATCGGGGGTTCCGACTTATGGCATGAATACGCGCTATGTTCTGGCGGATTTATGGGAGCCGGACTGGCCGGTTTGGGCGGATCAATGTGTTGACTGGCTGGTGGGAAACGGCTTTACGGTTATCCTGGCGCATCCGGAACGCATGATGGTGATGCGGGAAAATCCAAAGTTTATCCAGACGCTGGCGGATCGCGGGTTGCTGTTTCAGGGAAACCTTGGTCCGCTGGGCGGATCAGAACCCGATGCGCAGCGGTTGTTGGCGGAACGCTTTTTGCGGGATGGCCGCTATTTCATGCTCGGATCGGATTGCCACCGCTTTGAACACGCCCGCGCCCGTCTGAATGGCTTTGAACGCGCCCGGGAGATTGTGGGTGAAAAGATGCTCGCTCAACTCACCATAGAGAATCCGGCCAAACTTTGGCTATAAGCCGGGATTTTCCCATATCGCAACTTTCGTTTGGTAAATCGGCAGGACATGTTGAAGCGACGCAGGCTGTTGTAGCCCGCATCACGGATCGTAGTACTCCGGAACTCAGCATCCGGGATGCTTTCTCATATTTGCCGCCGGCAAATAGTCCGAATGTCATTTTGTGGTTTGACCGAATTACACTTCTGCCGCGCAAGCAAATTCCACGGAAAAAAAAGGGTGAAAGGTGATCCGAACCGCGCTTAATCAAAATGCATCAATAAACGCTTGCGCGAAAATAATTCCACACTGGTCATGCCGCCGCGGGGGGGAACCGCCAAGCCGGGTGGCTGGTGTGGCAAAAGAAAGCGCGAAGTTCAGGATGCACAGCGCCAAATCATCGCGGAGGTTTTAACAATTAGAGCGGAATTCGGCTCACCGTTTATGCGACGGTTGCAATGACGGTATTTTGCGGTGGTGCCGCGGGAGGGACATCCTCCAAACGCCGATCTGTTATCAGGAATTGCGCAAACTGATCGGCCGGTACCGGTGGACTGAAATGATATCCCTGCATGGCGTTGCAGCCCAGAAGTTTCAAGAGTGTGACCTGCTCGATTTTTTCCACGCCTTCGGCAATGGTTCGCAGTTGCAGATTATCAGCCAGATCGACAATGGTATCGACCACCGCAAGGTCTTTAGGGTCATCCATCATGTCCCGTATGAATGAGCGATCTATTTTCAGAGTATCAATTGGGAACCGCGTCAGATAACTCAAACTGGAATAGCCTGTGCCAAAGTCATCGAGTGAAAACCGGATGCCCAATTTCTTGATTTCCAGCATTCTATCACGCAGGGCGTCGGTCTGCTGCATAAGCGTTCCTTCTGTGATTTCCAGTTCCAGCAGGGACGGATCAATTCCCGTTTCAGTGAGAATATTGTGGATGGTCTGTTCCAGCGAGGCTTCGCGGCATTGCAGGGCGGAGAGATTCACGGCAATGGGGACAACCGGCAGGCCGGCAAGCTGCCACCGCCGATTTTGTTCGCATGCGGTGCGCATAACCCATTCGCCGAGGATTATTATAAGGCCTTTTTCCTCCGCCAACGGGATAAAACGCAGGGGCGAAATAAGCCCCCGTTCGGGATGTAGCCAGCGGATCAGGGCTTCCGCGCCGACAATCCGACCGGTCTGCAGATTCACAACCGGCTGATAGTGCAGCACAAACTGATCCAGCCGGATGGCTTCCCGCAGGTCATTTTCCATGCGGATGGATTCAACGGCCGCTTCGTGCATTTCGGGGGTGTGGAAGGCGGCGCGGTTGCGGCCCTCTTTTTTCACTTCATACAGCGCCTCGTCCGCGGTTCGCAGCAACACGCCGCTGTCTTTCCCGTCGCGCGGAAATACGCTGATTCCGATACTGCAGGTAATGTGGAACGTATGGCCCGCGATGACAAACGGCACACTCATGGCGTCAATAATTTTCTGGGAAACCACCGCCACATCCGCCGGTGACTTGGGATCGGTTATCAGGACAATAAACTCGTCTCCGCCCAGACGCGCCAGCGTGTCTTCGGTTCGCAGAGTGCCGCGGATGCGCATGGCGGCGCTTTGCAGAAGTTCGTCACCAAAATCATGGCCGAGTGTATCATTGACATTTTTGAAATTATCCAGATCCAGGAATAATATCCCGACAAGACTGTCACGGCGTTGCGCTTCGCGAATGGCTTGTTCAATGCGATCAATCAGCAGCGTGCGGTTGGGCAGGCCGGTAAGGGCGTCATGGAATGCCAGATAGTGTATGCGCTCTTCCGCGGCCTTGCGTTCGCTGACATCGCGGAAAATACTCAATATCAAGTGCCGCCCCTGGAGATCCACGCGGGACTCAACGGCGTCGGCCGGAAACGTGCGCTGGTCTTTGCGGAGGATGGTAACGTTGGAATCTACGGTTTTACCGGTAACAAGAATTTTTACATATCGGGCCAGGGTTTCGGATTGCTGATTTTTCGGAAATAACGAGGATGCCGGCATGCGCAGCAGTTCCTCGCGGGAATAGCCCAGTTGATCCAGCGCGCGGCGATTGGCTTCAATGATCCGGCCGTCACTTTCCGCCAGAATAATGGCATCACCGGCGGCTTCCATGACTACGTGATAGCGTTGTTCGGAATCACGCACTGCCTGCTCCGCGGCTTTGCGGAAATCCTCGCGTGCCGCGTCTTCCATGGCAAACGATACACCGTTGGAAATTTCAGTCAGCAGATTGGTAAATTGCGCATCAAACCGTTCCTCGGCAGAGCAGTAGATGGCCAGAGCGCCGACAACCGCATTATGCCTGATCAACGGAAAAGCGGCGGCTGATTTCAGCCCGGCCTGTACCGCTTGAATTTCCCATTCCCGCGACGGGGCTAGAAAATCCAGTCGATTGATGATCACAGGCTTTCCAGTGGTAATGCAATTATCAATGGGCTGGCAGCCGGCGGGCAATGTGTTGTCATCGGGGTTTACAATTCTCTTGAGATAGGAGACAACCGCAGAACCGGCGCTGGCGGCAGTAGTCAAATTCCCCGTCGTTGAATCCAGCATGACAATCGCAGCCAGATCAAAATGGCCGAGGCGCACAACAATCCGGCAAACTTCGGAAAATAGTTCCTCCTGGCGGCAGTGATGGGCAATCAGGGAGTGGGTTTGGCTTAGCGCGTCGTAAAGGTCGCGAACCTGCCGAACTCGTCCTTCGGCATTTGTTCTTTCGACAAGTGCGCCGATAAGCGAGCGATACATGGAGAAAAACAGGAACGCCATAATTGCGGCGATCAGAAGTGTTATGCCCACGCTTACCGCCAGCCAGAACCGCAAGTTCGACAATCTCGCTGTAAATATTCTCTGCAACCAGCGCGTGGTGAGCATGGACGTATGGGAAATGTTGGCGGCGATTTTATCGGATATAAACAGCAATCGCACCCGCGCATCCAAATTATAGACACCGGGGCGTCCGGCCAGTTCAATGAGGTTTTCACTAAGCGTGGAAAGCTGGGATGTGCTGGAACTCATGATGGTAAGAAAATCGGGATTGCTTCGCATGGGCAGACGCAAATTGTGCACAATGGACCGGACCTGTCCCCAGTAGAGCCGGGCGACCAATTGATGGACCTGGCTGCTTTGTGTAAATGCCTGCCGGGCGGTTTGCGGGTTTTCCAGCAGCGTAGTACGCAACGTATTAAGGCTGGTGAGAGCATCGGGAATTTTCTTGCGGACGACTTTAATCGCGCCGAGGATATGCGGGTCATGATCGCGATTCAGTTGGGCATAATCCGAAGCTACCAACGCAATGTTCCAGATATGCGATAATTCTTGAGCGTATTTCGCGGCGATCAGATGCGGCGGCAGAGTTTTATCAAGTGTTTTTAATTTGTTCCAATTCTTAATAACGGATTTCCACAGGCCCGAAACGTGCAGCGCTTCAGCCAAGGCATGATTTTGCCGTCCCATGCTTGCCATCAGGTAGTCGATTTGCATGCGGGTTTTAACGGCCTGGCCGGATGGAATAAACTCATTGCGATCACGCGCGATAACACCTTGTTCATGATCTTGGATAAGATTCATTAACTCCGCCATGGATTGGCTGTAACGCGCCCAGCGCAATTCCGACTGCACGGCTCGAATCTTGCCGGTCTGCGAATCGTATAGTTCATAAAGCGGAATCGCCACAGCCAGCAGAAGAGCAAAGCCTACAATTGCGAATTTCGTGCGGTGTTTCAGCCGCTTCATAAAGGCTGTTAATGGATCGCTCATGCCTGATTGAACCTCATTCCCTTCAGAGTAATACATCGGTTGATTGAGTAAATCGCCCAATGGATACCTAACACTCACCGAATACCGTTTCCCGATGGACGGATCAAACGTCAGCACAAGCGGCACATCGACGATTGCAGCAGACCGACACCATCATCTCTACCATTATCGGCATTCGGGGCTGGAATCTGAATGATCGACCTATAAGAAAATCAAAGGCGGCTGTAAATTGCACGGACTGGAGCATGAAACAACGCTAAATATTGCAAATATGCAGTATCCGGCGATATTTGCATGGCTCTTTCAAGTCGTGCGGCTGAGATAAAGAAAAGGCAAAATCAGGGCGAAATCATATAGAGACATGGGCATAGTTTATATGGTATAATATTCGTGTTTACGTAGTTTGCGCCGGCGGCTCTATTGTGGTACAAATGACGTCTGGTACGCGTGGCCACGCGATGGAA
>JAJYZY010000123.1 GCA_021799715.1 Planctomycetota bacterium
AGTACGATGGTTGGTGCATCCTTCGGGCCGGCTTCACGATAGAAGATTCCCAAATCATCGACCTTGATTCGGTGATAAGAAGTTGAGGCGGAAATTGACGGAATTGCCGCTACCTGCGCCGCCGGGTCCGCCGTGGGCATGCCTGAGTCGCTCTGGTTCATTGTGCTGTTCATGAATATTTACCTCGCACTTGTTTTAATGGGTGATTCGGTTTTTCTCAAACGGTGGCATTGAAAACCACGCGGCGATATGAGCTGCACGCTCCGGTTGGGAACCTGACATCAGCAGCATAAGGCCGCCCAATGGTGCCGCCGCCCGGAATGAACGCTCGAAACTACCAGCGGCGTCGGGCAAATCCGGCGTTGTGAAATCACGCGGTTGCGGCCCTCGCGGACACCGGCTTGAATCCCGCGTCGATTTCCACCTGTGACAGGTGAGCGACGGTATTGACAAGCGTCTTGCCCGCGACGGCCATCGCAATCGCCACGGCTCCGCGGCGGTCGAACCCGGCCGCCGTCAATGCGCGGACGTCGCTGTCTGACACTTGCGTGCGTTTGCGCACGATAGCGGTCGCAAAACGTCGCACGGCTTCGAGTTTCGGGTCGACCAGCACACCGCCGGTACGCAGCGCCTCCACGACCTCGCTGGAGGCGCCAAGCCTGCCGGCCAGGGTCGCATGAACCGCGACGCCGTAGTCCGCCGCATTCGCGTGGCTGGCTGCAGCCATTGCGACCTGCTGGGTAACCGCATCGAGAGAGGTTGTGCCCAGCGCCTGGAGCCATGAAAGATACGCACCCAGCACGTGCGGCTCCACACCCAGTGCGTAACCGAGATTCGGAACGAAACCGAAAACGCCAATCATGGCGTCCAGAGCGGGTTTTGCTTCGGCCGGTACAGAGCTTTCATTAAGTAAACCAAATAGTGCTTCGCCCTGAACCGAGTCCAGCGTGCGCGACAAAAACGAAAGGATGATCCCGGCGATTTCGTCGAGGTGCGCTTCGAGCGGGAAATGGCCTGCATCAACAAAGTGAACCTCGGCGTTCGGGATATCGCGACGGAAAGCCACGGCACCCGCAGGCAGGAAAAAAGGATCATGTTTACCCCATACGGCTAGCGTCGGCGGACGATGAGTACGGAAATAATCATGGAAAAGGGGGTAAGCTGCGATATTCTCTTTGTAGTCGCCGAAGAGGTCGAGCTGGATCTCATCGTTGCCGGGCCGATCAAGAAAATACTGGTCGAGCGTATAGCTCTCCGGTGCGATGCGGGACGTATCCGCTTCGCCGTGCGTGTACTGGAAGTGTGTTGTTTCAGGCTTCAAGAACGCGCGCAAGTTGTTGCGATTCTCGGCGGTGGGGTTGCTCCAGTAGGCCCGAATCGGACCCCAGGCTTCGCTTAAGCCTTCCTCGTAGGCGTTGCCGTTCTGCGAGATCAGCGCTGTCACACGCTCCGGCTGGGATACAGCGAGGCGGAAGCCAACGGGGGCACCGTAGTCGAACACGTAAAGCGCGTAGCGATCCAGGCCGATCGCGTCGGTGAAGGCTTCCATGACTTCCGCGAGATGGCTGAACGTGTAGCCGAATGTCTTTGTGGCCGGCGCATCGGAAAAACCAAAACCCGGAAAGTCCGGGGCAACGACCCGGTACTTGCCGGCCAGACGGTCAATCAAGCCGCGATACTGATGGCTCGACGCAGGAAAACCGTGCAGCAGCAGGATCGCGGGCGCATCGGTTTCTCCGGCTTCACGATAGAAGACATTGAGTTTTGAGCCGGTGCGGCGATCAACCACTGGAACGGTATGATAGGTGGGGAACGTGGACATTTAAGTCTCCTGAAACAAGGTAGCGTTTATCGGTCCATGCAATTGTACCGAACGTTCTGTACGATAGGAACAAAAGCCCGGTATGTCAAGTGTTGCCTCAAGCCGGGAAGTGCCGTAACCTGAAGAATGTGCCGGGTGATCTGTATTTGCAGGAATAATCTCATGGCCGCGTCCCAGGCGTCGAAAAATGAAATTGTTGGTCGGCTGTTCGCGGTATTCCGCGACCATGGTTTTGAAGGTGCCTCGATTGCCGACCTGTCGCGCGCAACCGGACTGGGAAAATCAAGCCTCTATCATTATTTCCCCGGTGGAAAACAGCAGATGGTCGAGGCGGTACTCGAACTGGCAACCGCCCTGATTGACAGTGAAATTCTCAGCGCCGCACAGCTGTCGGGTACGCTGAAAACACGTACCCACAAAATTGCGGCCATTCTGGATCAGATGTACGCGGAAGGACGCGTGCCTTGCGTGCTGGGCAGGTTGGCGGCATCCAGCATCGGGACCGATGCGAAGCAGGGTTTGCACCGCGCTTTGAAACACCTGATCGAAGCAATTGAGACTTTGGCGCGTGAAAGCGGTATGTCGCCGGCCAGGGCAAGACACTTTGCGGAAGATTGGGTCGCGCGCCTGCAAGGCGCGTTGATCCTCCAGGCAGGAACCGGCGACCCCGGCCCCTACAAGCGGACGATCCATACACTGCTCGAACTGTCAAAAGAGGATGCGTTGAGCATCGCGGGGAAAAACGTCAGTTAATTGCATTACGCCCGGATTTCAAATCATTTTATTTGTTGCGACCCCAGGCAGCCGCCCGCCGCCGCATAAAATTAAAATTTTCAACGATTCCCGGTTTTGCAATGGGGCAGGCCCCTGCTGCCAGACTGTCCGCGCAAGAAAAAAACAAACCACGCCTCCGGCTCTCCCCGCAAGGCTCGCCGGACCGGGCATTCAAGATCCAATGCTTGGTCGACTCGACCGGCGTTTCTCCCGGAGGTATTGAGAACAATGCTTTTTCAGTGCAGTGCCGTAACCGTTCACCGGGCAATGCACGCGACTTGCGATGACGAATCTTTCCGTGCACGTGTGCCTGATAGACTGCCGATTCCGCATTTTTGCGGTGGTTGTTGGCGGTTTTTGACCCGTGAACGGTTAAGATTTTCACGGGGTCCAACATTACCAGCGCCTATTTCTTTACCGTCGCGGGCTTGGGCTTGATCCGCATTGGTGTGTTGGCCGCCGGTATGGCGATCGGGGGAACCATCATGACCGGTGGATGGATGCTGGCCGGTGGGGCGGTGGCAGGCCGGTTAGATCCCGCCCCCGGTGCCGGCACGGGCATCACACCGCGCTGTTTCCAGAATTTGAGCATGGCTTTAATGGTTGTTTCTTCCTGCACCTGCGTATTAAATAACCAACTACCGCCATATAACGCGGATTTGAAAAAATGGTAGTGCTGCGGCTTATGCCCGGAAAGCAATACCAGCAGGTAAAGCGGAATTGTGCGATTATCCCAATGCACGTTCTGACCATTGAAAACAAAATTAATTTCATTGGTCTGGGGGCGGCAAATTAAATTCAGCAGGTACGGGGCGGCCAGCAGCGGTTTATATTGGGAAAACAAGGCAATGAAATTGCGTCCCTGCAACATGCTGGGATTCTGGAGAATATCATTGGCGCCGCCCTGTCGCGCCATTTTCTCCGTGAAGTTCACCAGCATGGATTTCAAATGCGCCGGATGCCAATGCTGCAACAATTGCGTTGCATATTGTCCATCCTGCGCCTGTTGCCAATAATTGACAAAGTGCATGATGAAAATCGGCTGGCCGTTGAAATGCACCACCTGCCGCGTAGTGGCTCCGCTGTACATGGTCATATTACCCACCGCCCGATGGAAAACAATTTGCACCATTTTTGCCGAGGGCTTGCGGTTCCATAGTGCCGCCATGGTCGATAGATACACCACCCGGTGCTGATCGCGCAGCAAGCGATCCAATATCCAATTGCTGTTGTCGCCGGGAAGCTTCGCCAGTCCCGCCGCGGATGATGCGCGTATGTCCGCCCGTCTTGCAAAGGCACCGCTAACCAGCGGCAGTACCGCAGGCTTAAGTCCCCAGTTGAACATGGCCATGCGCTTTTCCCGCGGCAACTTGATAACCGCCATCGTCCAGCGATCCAGATTGATATTAAAATCCATCAGTTTAATCAGTCGTGTGGCCTGTTCCGGGCCGCCGGCGTTGATAATGGCTTGAAGCTGCATGCCCAGTGCGGTTTGAATAATTTTTGTGGCGCGCTGGCGAACTTTGTATCGCTCGGATGATAAATCCCGCAGCCCTTCAGCCAGCAAGGCCGATGCCCGTGTCGAAGTCGTGGCGGATATTCCCGGCGCGGAAGTCTGCGCCCCAGCCTGCGGCCCCGCTGCCGATGCCAACAGCACCGTCGCGGTGGTGGCACCGGCCAGTATCCGGAAACGCGAAGATCGAATATTCAGTGCCATTGGTCAACTCACGACATCAACACGCCCGCCATTACGCTTTTTATCGCCCGCAGCGGGGAAATTCATTACATTATTTATACCCATTTAGCTTGAGAGAATGAAACGTGTGTCGGGCAAAGGCCCGCTTACGCCTGAACCCGTGCCCCCAATGCATCCAACACGCTCATATAATTCATATATGCGTCATAGGGAGATTCATACATGCTGAAACTCGGTGTATTCACATCGCCAAAAAATCGGGTGTTCATATACAAAAAATGATCGCTGGAACTTAGTTGCCGCCAGGTGTTTATCAAGGCCGGGTCGGCGGAATCTTTAATCGGCTTTTCGAGCCGATATAGTTCCTGCAAGGCGTTGGCCTGCATGGCATTGCCCAGCCAGGGAGATAAGTCCCGTTGGACATCCGTCCAGCAGATATTGCGCGGCACGCTTAATTCCGCCACCGGTTGGTTCTCCGCGATAACTTCCGACGGCGCACTGAAGCGATCCCCATTTTGCAGCACATAGCCCGGCAGCGCCCGCAGGAAATCAAATATGCCGCTGGCGGCACAATGCCGTTCTCCGAATGTTTCATAATCCATCCCCAGCAGACAATATTCTCCCTCCGCGCCCGTGCCATGCAGCCACCGGGCATATTTATCCGCCATCAATGGCCAGTTGATCCAGTCGCGGGCGGAAAAACGCAGTGATACATCGTCGCTTAGCCGATAATGCCGCAGCAACAGGTTCAATTGTTCGCGCGCGGCTTTATAGACATGACCCGGACTGCGATTGCCCAGTGCCCCTTCCCACCCTTCCGTGATGGCCGCCTGAAAATTCAGGGCGGCCGCCAGCCGCCCCACCTCATTGGAATATATCAAATTGGTATTGCGGAATATCTTTGGTTTCTGCCCGAAAAAGTGCTCAATGGTTCGGCTGTGCGCATTGACCTGCGCGGCAAATTCATCCGGTGAATAAAGACACGCCAGGCTATGGTGGGAGGTTTCGCCCAGAAATTCTATACATCCGGTTGCCGAAAGCTCCTTCAGCAACGCCACCACATCCGGCGCATCATCGGCCAATTGTTCCAGGGCGGTGGTAGTCACACCCATTGCCAACCGGAACCCCGCGCCATATTGCCGCGCCAGTTCCAATAGTACGCGGGTGGCGGGAATATAACTGCGATGGGCGATTTCCCGGATATACCGCCGATTGGCCTGCGTATCAAAATAATCGGCATCCGAATCAAAAATACTGTAGCGACGCAGGCGATAGGGTTGATGGATCTGAAAATACAAAATCACGGCAACCATTGGGTGTGTCCTGTTCTGACGCACTTCACCAAAGCGGACTGATTATAACCACACCGCGTCCGGTCCGGGGTGTATTGCCGCAGGTTAAAGCGTCCGCTCTGTTTGTCCGCTCCATTGATGCTCCGCGATCGCCGCGGTAATCCGCGTGGCCACATCCACGGCAAAGGCTCCATCTTCCCCGGTTACCACCGGTTCGCCGCGGGTGCGTACCGCGTGTAGAAACGATTGCAATTGCAATTTCAGCGGTTCCTGATCATCTATTTCTAACTGATCCACATGCACCAGTTCCGTGTAATCCAGATTTGATAAATCAGGCGCTTCCTGAGCCGCCAGTTGTTTTTGCAGAATATCCAATTGCGCCTGGTTGGCGGTTTTGGTAATAACCACGCCGGCCTTTTTCTGATAATCGACACTGACATACGAATCGGGGCTGAAGAGTCTCATGCGGCGTTCGGTTTTCATCGCCAGACGCGATGCGGTGATATTGGCCACGCAACCATTGGCAAAAACAATGCGCGCATTGGCCACATCTTCATGCCGCCCGATTACCGCCACGCCCACCGCGGCGATTGACGCCACCGGCGAACGCACAAAATGATGCACAATATCAATATCATGAATCATCAGGTCCAGCACCACCCCGATATCCACACTGCGAAACCGCATCGGGCTGATGCGATGAACTTCTATAAAACGCGGCTGGAGTTGGTGCCCGCCCAACGCCCGAACCACAGGATTAAAACGTTCCGAGTGTCCCACCTGTAAGATGCACGCCTGCCGCCGAGCCAGATTCACCAGCGCCTGCGCATCAGGAAGATTCGGTGCCAGCGGTTTTTCAATCAGTGTGTCAATCCGGCGGTTCAGCAGCGTTTCAGCCAGGGCCCGGTGATAAATGGTGGGTGTGGAAATACTGGCGGCTTGCAGTTTTGGAAAGTCCCGCAGCAATGCCTCCAGGGAGTCAAATGCCCGGCAATTGTATTGTTGCGCCAGCGTCTGCGCCCGCGCCAAATCCGTATCCACAATGCCCACCAGCTCCGCTTCCGGCAAAGCATGATAAATGCGCGCATGATGGCCGCCCATGCGGCCGGCACCGATGACGGCAACCTGTAACGGCGTGTGTGGATCATGTTCCGTGGTCATAGCGCATCCTTTTATCTTTTCCCGTGCGCCGGGCTGAAACCATACAAACCCGGGAGCACAAGAACCGATATTGTCCCGAAGTTCACAAAAATCGCAAAGCCCGCGCGAATCACCTGTCAAGCCAAAGTTAAATTGTCCGCTACTTAACCCAACCTTCGCACTTGGGCACTAAAAAAGGCTCTGGCGCTCAACCAGGGGTCCCGGCGCACCGGGATACCATACGT
>JAJYZY010000012.1 GCA_021799715.1 Planctomycetota bacterium
TTGCGCCCCTCCAGCCAAAATCAATGGGATTGGCCGGTCGCATGTGATTGAGTGTATAGGGAAGTTCCATTTCGCCGGTCAAGCCGACTTGCGCACCCAGTAAGGCCGTCAGCCCTTCCAGCAAATGCGTGCGCCAAGCCACCGGATCGGCACCGAGTTCGCGCAATTCCCCCAGGAGGCGAAATGCTCTCACGGCATCGGCAATTCGCGGGGTTTGTGATTTACTCATCGCGTGAGTCCTTAAAGTTGCCGTTGTGCTCTGTCCAGTTGCGTCCCGATCAGAGTTGTAAGACCCGTTGCGCCAGTTGCCGCTGTCGATTCACCGCCATCAGCAATTCCACGCGATTGCTGACATTCAACCGCTTGTGCAATTCCTTCACGTACCCGTGAATGGTGTGATTGCTGCAGCACAAATTGCGTGCCACCTGCTTTTCACTTAAGCCGCGGGACAATAAATTCAGCGTCTCCCGCAAGCGGGGAGAGAGTTGGCTTAGTGGACAAAACGTCGCGGAGCGAGCCGCATCTTTTTCCAGAATGCGGCCTAATTCATCATGAAATAGCCGCACCAGTCGCCGTTGCCGTGGCATAAAGGCAATGTCATCCCATGGCCGCATCAGATACAACCAGTGGTGGCGTTGCGGATTCAGCAGTAACCGATAGGAAAATATGAAATTGTCAACATCTGATTCTTTGCGGGTGATCTGAACATGATCATTTGCATACCAGCACCGATCCGGACATAGTTGCTCCCGCGTCCGGACGAAAGGCCGGCCAAAGGCCATCAACCGCGTCAATGCCGCTCGACTTGGGTCCACACTTAGATCATTGCGGCGGCAATAGTTGATCCAATTCAGCCGCTCCTTTTCACCGGCCCAGCCGATGTCGGTTATCACGGATGTCGCCAAATCCACCGCGCCGGCATGAGCCGTCTGCACGCTGATGCCGACCTGCCCGCCGATCAGCCGGCAGAGCTCACAAAGCATGTGCCGTTTCCATAGCTGTGGTTGCGCACCCAGATCGCGCAATTCGTTGAGCAGGTAAAACACCGCGCGTACATCGCCGATACACAATGCCTGTGCTTTTCCCATCACCAAACTCCCCGATGGCCGGATTGAGCCGCTGAATGGTTAAGTGGATAAAACCTCCCGCGCACAAACCACGCGGCACCCGGCATTCATTAGCCGGCACATTCCCCGAACGGGCGGAATTGCCTGATTGACTATTATACCGTTCCGAATCGTAAAACAAATATGGGGTCAAATATTCAGATTTGCGCTAATCCCAGCACATCGCGCATGGTATAGCGACCCGGCGCTTTATCGGAAATATACTCCGCCGCCCTTAATGCTCCGCGGGCGAATGTATCGCGCGTGTTGGCAGTGTGTTTTACTTCAATGCGTTCGCCGGCTGTGGCGAAATACACCGTATGTTCTCCAACCACATCGCCCATGCGTACCGCGTGCATGCCAATACTGCCCGCTTTTCGCAGCGTGTCGGCACCATGTCGGCCATGCACCAGAGCTTCTCCTATATTGCGGCCGGTTGCCTGACAGATGGCCTCCGCCAGCGAAAGCGCAGTTCCGGAGGGGGAGTCCTTTTTCTGGTTGTGATGGGCCTCGACAATTTCAATGTCATAGCTGGCACCAAGCTGCCGTGCGGTTTGCGCAACGATGGCCAGCAACACATTGACTCCCAGACTGGTATTGGTCGCCTGTAAAATGGGAATCACTTTGGCGGCTTCGTCAATTAATGCGTGATCCGCCGGGGTCAATCCGGTGGTGCCGATGACCATCGCGATTTTATGTTTTACGCATGAAGCAATCATCGTGCGGGTAGCCGCCGGAGCGGAAAAATCAATCAGCACATCCACCTCGGCCGGCAGGTCCGATACGATGCCCGAAGGGATAGCTGAATCTTTGGATGGCAGGCGGTCAATGGCGGCAATAATGGTGAATGTTTCCGGCATTTGTACCGCGATGTCCGCAATTCTGGTCCCCATGCGGCCCAAGGCACCGCAGATTGCTAGAGTAATTGGTTTCTTTATCATGATTTTTTCCAAAGCATGTATTAAACGTTACCATTTCTCAACCGACGGAAAGTGTATCAAGCTCGTTGCCGCTTGAAAACCGTGACAAACCCGCCGTCACATCGGCGGTTCGCCTCACCGGCGGTCGGCAGTTGGAATTCGCGGCGCATGGCCATCCATTGTTCATGGGGACGGGCGCGGACAAAATCTTCCACCGCGCCGTCATTTTCCGCTGGATCAATACTGCATGTGCTGTATGCCAATAGACCATCCGGTTTGAGATATTCCGCCGCATCATTCATAAGTCGTATCTGCAATTCGCGTACGTCGGCCAACTCGAAAAGCGGCCACCGCCACCGCACCTGCAGTCGCCGCGCCAGCACGCCGGTGTTGGAACATGGCGCATCAACCAGAACGGCATCAAATGGGGGCGGCTGATGGGCGCGAAAAGTCAGCATGTCCATGATGCGAATATTTGTGACACCAACCTGGGAAGCACGGCGTTCAATGGCCGCCAACTTATCATCCGCAATATCACATGCGGTAATTTGGGCGTGCGGCAATGCGCGGGCCAACTGAATGGTTTTGGTGCCCAATCCGGCGCATAAATCCAGTATGCGCGGCACTTGAGACTTCGGGCAGTGATCCTGCAATTCCGCCGCCAAAGCACGGACGGCCCGCGCGGCCGTGGGGTCCTGCGGGGATAGCCGGCCGCCGGCAACAAGTGATTCAATGGATGAATTCCAGCCATCCGCGGCAACAAAAAAGTACGGAGACTGGTGTGGAATAAGACCGGCTTCCGGTGGGGCATGAAAACCCAACTGGTCACAACGCAGCGTTACCGCGGGTGATATGTTGTTGGAAATCAGCACGTCGCGCGCTTTGTCGGCACCGATCCACGATATCATCGCGGTCACCAGTTCCCGCGGGTGGCTGGTTGTGATTGCCAGATAATCAATGAATTGTCTTTTGGGGTCGGGAAAAATGGCGCGGTTGAATTTCACCTGCCGTCGGCTGTCAAGCGGAAACGCCATAACATCGGCGGATTGCAGCGGTTCGATCACCGCACCGAGCCGCTGAATATTACGCAGCACCGCATTGACAAATGATGTCGCCCGGACCGCGCCCAGCGTGCGTACGAGTTCCACGCTGGTATCAATGGCGGCATGATCGGCAATGCCCTGCGCGATCACGAGCTGATAGGCCCCCATGCGCAGTACGGCGAGAACATCGGGTTGAATATTGTCCAAGGGGGTTTTGGAAACGGCATGAATCATCGCATCCAGCGTCAGGCGTCGGCGAATGATGCCGCAGATCAAATCGAAAGCCAATGCCCGGTTGCGCGGCGTAAGCGCCTGCCATTCCAGTGAATCGCGTGATTCAATCCTCGGCGGATCATGAATGTGCGTCCAGGTGGAAAGAATTTGCGCCGCCAATAAACGAGGATCATGATTCATCCGCCAGATCATAGCATAACCACGAATTTTGCTAAGGCTTCGGCAGGGGGGGACAATTCGATTAATTGTCACCGGGCCGCGGACCTTGACTCCGCGCTATGATTCTGGTTCCATGCCCCCGCGATTCCAGTGCGATATAATAGGAGGCATGATTTATCTCGATAACAATGCGACGACTGAACTTGCGGCGGAAGCACTGCGTGCCATGATGCCATACTTGGAAAAGTGCTACGGCAATCCATCAAGTGTGCATCAGGCGGGGCAGGAAGCGCGACACGCCGTGGAAGAAGCTCGATATAAGGTGGCGGAGTTTATTCAATGCCGGCCCGCCGAAGTAATCTTCACCAGCGGCGGCACCGAGTCTGATAACGCGGCAATGATGGGTGTACTGGCGGTGCGAACGGACAGAAAAACCATTGTTACATCCGAAGTGGAGCACAGCGCGGTGCGCGAGCCGTTGGCATACCTGGCCAAGCGGGGATATCGCATCATGAATATTGGCGTTGATACCCTCGGTCGATTGGACATGGAGGCCTTACGTTCTGCGCTGACCGATCCCGATGTGGCATTGCTTAGCCTGATCTGGGCCAACAACGAAACCGGCGTGACATTTGATATTGATGCAATCGGTGCCCTGGCCCGGGAGCATCGCGTGTTATTTCATGTTGATGCCGTGCAGGCTGCGGGCAAAATACCCCTCTGTTTTTCCAGCCGGCCGGTGGATTTGCTTTCCATCAGCGGGCATAAATTTCATGGGCCCAAGGGAGTTGGCGCGCTGGTGGTGCGGCGGGGCGTTGCGTTCCAGCCGCTTATCCGCGGCGGGCCGCAGGAACGTGATCGGCGGGGGGGGACGGAAAATGTTCCCGCCATTGTCGGCATGGGCGCGGCAGCGGCCCGCGCCCATGCCCGCCTGGCCGATCCAGCAAACCTGCAACGCATCACAGCATTGCGGGACCGGCTGGAACAGGGAATTCTCCGCACGGTTCCGGAAAGTTTTGTCAATGGTGATCAAGCTAATCGAACGTGCAACACCACCAATATCGGCTTCGCATCGCTGGAGGCAGAGGCGATTTTAATGCTGTTGAATCAGCATGACATTTGCGCCAGCGCCGGTGCCGCGTGCTCCAGTGGTTCCCTTGAGCCGTCGCATGTGCTCAAGGCAATGGGAATCGCAGAAAATATTGCGCATGGCGCGGTGCGCTTTTCACTCTCGGAATTGACCACGGATTCGGAAATTGACCAAACGTTGCAAGTTATTCCACAGGTTATTTCCCGTCTGCGGCAAGTGCTGCCGGTGGGATAAACAATTGCGCCAAACAATGTCAGTGGCGGAGCTAAAACAACTGCACTGGGAATTGGCACAGCGCCGAGGTGGAAACCCGCGGCCGTTTGGCTGGGGCGGCTAAGAAAAACACGAGTTGATCATGCACTGCCCATCAAGTGTAATCAACGGCCTGTTCCACAAAAAGTCCCATCCCGTATTGCCCCCGGAGTTTGCGGGGTATGATGTGCGCGTTGTAGTGGACGCGAAGGTGAAGCATCGCCATGAAAAGCCAATCTGAAATGAGCATCCCGGACAAGGGCGTGGAGCCCCGCAGGACCGGGGGGGCCGGGGCGCATGTTCAACGGCTCACCGCCGGCACTGCCGGTGCCATTGCCGTCATCGCCGTTACCGGTGGCGGCGCGCGGAATTGCCTGGCGGAAATCTGTGGGCGCGCAAGGACGTTGCCGGTAAACGGCGTTTCGCGGGGAACGCTGATGTTTCATGGCCTGGCGGTGGATGACGCATTAATTGTGTGCCGCGATGAGCGGCATTTTGAAATTCATGCCCACGGTGGCACGGCTGTCGTGGAGCAGATTTTAGCCGCACTGCAATCGGCCGGTGCGACAATTCATGACCCGTATGATGGTGTTGCGTTCCATCAGGCTCTGGAAGGGGAACTGCACGCCGCCGCGGCTCCCGCTATTCTCAATGAAGTGCTCGCGGTATTGCCCCGCCTGGATAATCGGTTTGCCTTGCAACTCTTGGCCAATCAACATGAAAATGGCCTGGCGGCGTGGGCTTATGCGAGCCATGGGTGCCTGCGCCTGGCAAATGATGCCACCGCGCTTTGGCGCGTGCAGACGCAGGCCCAATGGCTAATTGAAAGCTCGGATGTATTGCGTCACTTCCTCCAACCGCCGCGCGTGGTCTTGGTCGGCCAGCCCAATGCCGGAAAATCAACGCTGCTTAATGCCCTGGCGGGGCGCTGGGCCAGTATCACCAGCGATGTTGCCGGTACCACGCGTGACTGGGTTGATGTAACCGTTCGCGTGACCGCCGCGGATATTTCCTTAAACGCCATCATGGTGGACACCGCCGGGATTCGCGCCACCGATGATCCGTTGGAAATGGAATCCATTTTGCGTTCGCACCGGCAGACAGCGCTTGCCGATGTGGTGATTGTGGTTCTTGATGGCGCAGCCGGCACGCTGGAGGGTTCGCATTGGGCGGCCGTTAATCAGCGCCATCGTGTGATTTATGCGGTAAATAAAATGGACTTGGCGACACAACCGCACATGGTGCCAAAACTCGCGGAAGACGAAAGCGTCTGCATTAGCGCCTTAACTGGGGACGGCATTGAGGCATTGCAGGCGGCTATTTTAAAAGCACTGGGATTGTGGCAATATTCAGTCAACGCGCCAATGCTCTGGACGCAACGCCAACGCGCAATATTGACGAACGTCTCCAGTGCGCGGGACGGTTTCATCGCATCGATGCTTCTCGATGAATTATGTGGTGCGCGAATAACACATTGAACACAAATAATCGGGACTTCCGCTGCGAATTGGCGGCTATGCGCTTTCCCGCAGCGGCGCTCGTCGTAAAATTCGCGGTGCCAGCAACAACGCCCCGGCCACCAGGGCAATGGCCAGTATCAGCCCCGCGCCCGGTTCCGGCGCATCAACAAGGTTTAGCGTGCTGACACTGTATGCCGGCATGGTGTAGGTAAACGATGTCGGATTGGTAATCGCCATATCTCCGGCGAATACGGGGGCGGGACCACTGCTTGTTAACTGATAAATTTCCGCTTTATCAAATGCCTGGCTGTGATCCAACTGAATGGTAACGGTGATCGCGCCGGCTGTTTTATTGATGGCGATGACGACCATGTGCGAAGGATCACTGGAATCCAGACTGGCATAAACGGATGTATCCGCCACATCGCTGGTATTGGCGGATATGGATGTATCGCCGAATGTCGCTCCCTGGCCGTTATAATTTCGATACATGGCGAAAGCGGCCTGGACATACGGTTCGTTGGAGGATAGCGGCCATTGGTTCGCCGAATATACCCCGTATTTGCCGAATATCCCCAATACATCCGCTTCCGCAATGGCACCGGAAATATCCGCTCCACCGCCATAGTTGTACTCGCTGATGGAGAGCTTGGTTCCGGGATTGTTGGCGTTGATCTCACTTTGAATTGTCGGCAACAGATCAATGGCTTTGCCGCCGAGGCTTTGTGTAATCCAACTCGTTTCAACATAGGTGGGATCCCACAGAGACCGTGGAGCCTGCAAACGTGCCGCCACCACCGCCGGATCGGTGGAGCTTTCCGTGGTAATGCGCGTGCCGTCACCGGTCGCTTCCGGATACCAATGCAGATCCAGAACATTTAATAATCTTGTGCCGGCAGTCGTGCTGGCGAGATTCATTTGCGCCAGATAATACGACAGGAAATTTCCGTATGGCTTTCCCGTGTAGGGATCAATCGCGGCGTTATCGGTTGCGGAATCCGTGGCATTCTGCAGGGTCTGGTACCCTTCCCATCCATAACTTACCGGTCCATAAACCAGACTGTTAGGCACAATGCTTTTGATCATGGTGGAATACTGAATCGACTTCTGCAGCAACTCGGCATACGTTACCGGCGTGGGATGCACCTCGGGATGGGTGCTGGACCACAAATCAGGTTCGTTGTCCAGCTCGAAGTTAATCGGTGTTGTCGTCCCGGCTGCAAAGTCCTGTGGATAGTTGGTTTTAACCCAGTTAACGAATTGACTTTCATATACCGGATCAGTGGACATGCTTGTAACCGATGCGGGAGCGGTGGCATATTCCGGAACAAAATAGGACGAATCGGACGGAGGAGTGGTGGGGCTGGCATAGCCGGATTTCGCGGCCGATACATAGCCGGCCATCGGCACGGTCAGCAGCAGGCCCGCATTATTGGCCGCCGCATTTTGAATCCCCGGAATCATCGCCCCGCCGGGGGTTGAACCGCCGCCCAGAAACGTGTCGTTCGAATATTTGTAATCGCTTCCCGCGTTGGAGTAATTATTCGTCCAGTTGTAGGCGGTCCAGCGATTGCCGCCAAGGCGATCATACGTCAGATTTGAACCGGCAGTGATCGGTTGATTGGTACCGTAAATGTACCGGGAAATGGCCTGAACATTCTGGGTGGCGTCAATGGTGAACGTCACGCCGCTCTGGGCCTGTATCGCATGCGCCGAAACCGTGGCCGCCACCAGCGCGCAAGCGCTTAAAACATGCCGGCTGTTGATCATTTTCATGGGGAATAACCTTCCGACTTCGGCTCACATTGGCGCGTTGGCATGATCGTGGCGCGATCACACCATTGCCAAAGCGGCCGCGGGTCCAACGGCGAACTTTCCTGGAGCGCCCATTAATCGCCGTGGGAACAGCGTAACACGCCCGCTAATGGGAATCAATAAAAATACTGTGTGTTTTTCCACTTATTGGGACTCATAACCTTGTACCGGCGTAAATGACACACGACGGCAAAAAAAGGTGCGTCTCCATGGCCGCTGCCATTCCGTACGATTGGTTGCAATGCCGTCGAAATTTTCGATTTGGCGGTCGCAGGAATGGCCCCTGACAAGTCAGGTATCCCCCCTCAATAACCGTCGGACCGTCCATGCGTTAGCAATGCGGCGTAAAGCCGGTGTTCCCACGACGTCGCCCGGTACGGCGGACAAATCCACCAACCGCAAATTGCATCCCACCGCGGTATGCGTTATCAGCTCAACGCGGAAGTGTTGCGTGTTCGCGACAATGGCATTGGTTCGCCCGGTTTTACCTCACCCGCCGGCGCTTGGTTCCATTGCCAAACTACTGGTTTTGCGATCCCGCCAATGCCTTTACCACTGCCGCATCCCGCGCGGATAAATCCGGATATTCCGGGTTGCTGCCAACATCCGGGCGGCGCTTCCATG
Organism: Planctomycetota bacterium; assembly: GCA_021799715.1. The sequence continues at coordinate 8,704 of JAJYZY010000012.1, forward strand.
AGCGGGCGCAACTCGGATATTTTTCCCGCGTGTCAACGATTTCAAAAGCCAATTGTTCGCCGGTAATAATCCGGTGATAGCCCGCTCCCAGTACATCTTCGATCTCCGGTCCATAGTATTTCATCACTGCCGCCAGCGGATGATCCGCCGGCACACTGATAACCGCTTCGCTGTCCAGGGCATTTCCCAGACCGCTGGATTTTTTCAGCACATCGAGTTGTTTCAGGCCATCCTGCGCCAATGGCATCAGGGTGTCCCAACGCTCCAGCAGTTCCGCGGGCGGCATTTCCGGCGGAGCGGTGAATTCATGGCTGTGGATGCAACTGCCGAACATTCCATTGAGTCCCGGCAAATCCCGCGTGATCTGGCAGACTTCATCCGCAGTAAAGACCAGTATCGGGGCGCAAAGCTCCACCAGGTACAGCAGCAACTTCGCGCAGACGCTTTGTGACGCCCGTCGCCGCGGGGCGTCCGGGAGTTCACAATAGAGGCGATCCTTAATCGCCTTGGCATAAACGGTGGAAATATCCACGTTACAGAAATCATACAAAGCGCGGAACACTTTATGAAATTCATACTGGTTAAATGCAGAATGAACGTCGCGGGTTATCTTCGATAGCCGTCCGAGCATCCAGGTGTCAATGCTGTGCGGGGCGGGAGTTGTCTGGTGTTTAACTACCTCAAAATCATATAAATTGCCCAGCAGATAGCGGATGGTATTGCGGATTTTGCGATACGCATCGCTGGTGCGTTCCAGCAACTCCCTGGAGCACGGCATATCGTCCTGATAATCCACACTGGCCACCCACAGCCGCAATACATCGGCACCATTTTGCTTAAGGGCATCGGAAACTTTGATGTCATTGCCCTGGCTTTTTGACATTTTATGGCCGTGGCCGTCCACAATAAATCCATGCGTGAGAATCTGTTGAAATGGCGGTGCATCGCGATATCCCGCGGCTTCCAGAAGTGACGCCTGAAACCATCCGCGGTGTTGATCCGACCCTTCCAGATACATATTCGCCGGATACCCCAGTTCCGGATGCGTGGCTTCCAGAACCGCATGATGAGACGCTCCGGATTCAAACCAGACATCCAGAATATCATTGCCTTTGCGCAGGTCACGGGTTGTAAAGCTATGGCTGATCCGGGTGGTTCCTTCGGCGGTCAGGGCGGTATCCACCCACTCGGCGGTGCCCAGAATTTGCTCCGGCGTATGCGCATACCAGCAATCAGCGCCATGTTCGCGCACATATTCCGCGACACGCCGAACCGATTTTTCCGTCAGCAGAATCTCGCCATCGGCGGTGAAAAACGCCGGGATCGGCACGCCCCATGAGCGTTGCCTGGAAATACACCAGTCGGGCCTGGTTTCCAGCATGCCGGCAATGCGATTTTTTCCCCATGCGGGAATCCATTGCACCTGATCAATAAAGCTTTTCGCGTTTTGCAGAAGCGGGCTGCTTCCACTGGCGCGGACAAACCATTGTTCGGTAGCGCGCAAAATCGTGGCCTTGCGGCAGCGCCAGCAATGGGGGTAGCTGTGCTCAATTTCCTGACGGTGAAATAACAGGCCTGTTTCCGCCAGCCGCTGCACGACCAATTCATTGGACTGCCAGATGCTTTGCCCCCGCAGAAAATCCGGCGCGCTTTGGTCATATCGACCATCGGCAAGGACCGGGCAGTAGACTTCCAGACCGGCCCTGCGACCCGTTTGATAATCCTCCGTGCCGTGGCCGGGGGCAATATGCACCATGCCTGTTCCATCATCGAGCGTGACATATTCCGCGGGAATAATCCATTGCATGCGCGCGGCGTCCAATGGGTGGCGGTACGCGATGCCCGCGGCAATAAGTTCTGCTCCACTGATGGTGTCGGAAATTCTGTAATGCGCAATGCCCGCTTGCAGCATGGCCGCCGGAATGCGTTTGGCCGCCAGGATCAACACCTGCGGGCCATTGTGTTCGTAGGCCGCCACCGCGTATTGATGTTCCGGATGCACCGCGACCGCCCGATTGGCGGGAATGGTCCAGGGAGTGGTGGTCCAGATCAGCAAATGCGCCTCGGCGGGCTTGGTTCCCCAGGCCGCCGGCCAGGAGCCGGTGCCCAAGTCCATGGCAAATTTAACAAATATGGAGGTATCTTTTCTGCTGGAATATTCCAGTTCGGCTTCGGCCAGGGCGGTTTGATCAAACGTGCACCAGTGCACGGGCTTGCGCTGCCTAAAGACCAGTTCGCGCTGCAGCAGATTTGCCAGCACCTCCAGCACTCCGCCTTCATACGCTGGATCAAGCGTGAGATACGGCTTGTCAAACTGCCCCAGAATTCCCAGCCGTTCAAAGGAATCAGACTGCAATTTGACATACTTCATTGCGTAATCGCGGCACCTCCGGCGAATTTCCGCGGCGGATAATTCGCGCATTTTCGGCCCCAGTTCCTTCTGAATGGCGCTTTCAATCGGCAGGCCGTGGCAATCCCAGCCGGGAACATACGGCGCATCATGCCCCTGCATGGTGCGGTACTTGACAATCATATCCTTGAGAACTTTGTTGATCAGGTGGCCCATGTGAATATCGCCATTGGCGTATGGGGGGCCATCGTGCAGCACCCACTTGCCCCGCGCATGCCGACGCTCCCGAATGCGCCGATACAGATTTTCGGTTTGCCAGCGTGCCAGAATTCCCGGCTCGCGCTGGGTTAAATTGGCCTTCATATCAAAGCCGGTTTTGGGCAGATTCAGCGTGGTACGATAATCCGCGGCGGGTTTGGGCGACACATCGGGTGATTGTTCTGTTGTCATGGGACTCGTTTCAACCTAATTCGGGAAAACATCCAGCCACGCGATTTTCCGGCCGCCGTGGCAAAACCCATAATATACCCCTAAAACCGGCCTGGTGAAAAGGCGGCCCCCGGCGGATGTGGCAACGATCCGGGCATAAATTCCGTTATTATGCTTCAGGCATTGACATATTTCCCTAAAACTTTACAATTTGAAGTTTTCGGGCATGGCGGAAACCCGGGGTACTGTATGTGAGAATCCCAGCCGGCACCGAGTGATGAGTAGTATTTTCTATTATTGAGTGGACTATGACAACAACAGCCAATCCAACCCGTCATCGCATCGCCAAGTCGGCGGGCCGTACAACCCTGGCCCGCGTTGGCCACACGGATAATCGCTGGTACATTGTTGATGCCGCCGATCAAACCCTCGGACGCCTGGCCAGCAAAGTCGCCACCCACCTGATGGGTAAGCATAAACCCACCTATACGCCAACCGTGGATGTCGGCGATTACATTATTGTCATCAATACCAGCAAAATTAAGGTGTCGGGCCGCAAGATGGATCAACGCGAATATGATTATTACACCTATTATCCCGGCGGCCACAAGGTCAAGCCATTGCGGGATTTGCTCAATCGGCACCCGGAAACCGTTTTTGAACTGGCCGTGCGCCGCATGCTTCCCAAGACCACCATGGGCGTAAAAATGTTCACCAAACTCAAATGCTTTAAAGATGATAAACATCCGCACGCGGCGCAACGGCCCGAAGTGCTTAAGTTTTCATGATTTGACTTATTGAAACCATCCCCGGTGTGCCGGGGTAACATAAAGGCAGAGGCAAATAGAAATGACTGAAACCACATCACCATCTGCGACACCGGCCGCAAAGGCCCGTGGCGTTATCACCGCCGGCGGCAGAACCTATTATCTTGGCACAGGCCGACGGAAGAAGTCCGTGGCGCGTGTTCGGCTTGTGGCCGGACAAGGTAAGTTCATTGTCAATGATCGCCCATTGGAGTCCTTTTTCACCGAATCACGCGATCGCACGATGGTCAACGCCCCATTGGTATCAGCTAATTTGGCCGGCTCGATGGATGTATTGGTGAATGTCCATGGCGGTGGCCATACCGGTCAGTCGGGAGCCATCTTACAGGGACTGGGACGGGCGCTGACAATTTATGACGCCACCTTGCGCAAGTCGATGCAGGATGGCGGATTCCTCACCCGTGACAGCCGCATGAAGGAACGTAAGAAGTACGGCCTGCGTGGTGCGCGTAGAGCGTATCAGTTCAGCAAACGCTGATGGCTTGTACGAAAACACCGCCGCTGGATTTATCCAAACGCGTGGTGGGAACATGCGGCCGATTGGCTGGTGCGGCAATGGGATTTCCCAAGTTCATTACGCAAAATCCATAAGTTTGGCGCGTCGAAAAAAAAGCAAAAAGCCGGAAGCTGGTCTTCCGGCTTTTTTTTCTGGCCCAACCCGCCGCATGACAATCGATGCCACTGGCCTGATCATTTTTTCCGCTTGGGGCATGTGTAAAATCGAATTCATCCGAATCACTTTGCCGCGCCGCGCCAAGCCGCGGCGGGGTAGGGGGGCATGGCAATAAAAAGCCGGAGTGTAATTTTGCGATGATGTTTATCGCGCTACGCGGCAATTTTTCTGTAACCCTCCGAATTGTTGCCGTGTCCTGTATGCATCCAATGCCGAAGACCATTGGTATTACACGATGAATCTGGTCTTCGCGCGGCATTGGAATTTAATGACGTTTGCGACTACATTACGCATGTACCGGCGGAGTTTCCGTGGGTGGCAATGGAGGCTTGTTTGACAACCAGCTACCGCCTTTTAAGTGTGCTGATGCCCATTTACAATGAATCGCGCACGTTGCGCACCATTGTCGGTCGGGTACTTTCCGCTCCGTGTCCGGTTCCCATTGAATTAATTTGTGTCGACGATTGCAGCCGCGATAATTCCTGGGAAATTTTGCGGGAACTTGCCGCCGCTGATCCGCGTGTCCGGATATTCCGGCACGAAAAAAACGCGGGCAAGGCGGCGGCCATTCATACGGCGGTAACCCACGTTACCGGTGACATTGTGCTGATTCAGGATGCGGATTTGGAATACGATCCGCGCGATTTTGCGGCCCTTCTGGCCCCCATTGTTGAAGGCAAGGCTGATGCAGTCTTTGGTTCGCGATTCGCATTTTCCGGCCAGCGGCGCGTGCTGTTGTTCTGGCACGCGGTGGCCAACCGGGTTCTGACCCTGCTGACAAATATGTTTCTGGATTTGAATTTAACGGATATGGAAACATGTTATAAAGCCGTGCGAGCGGATATTCTCCTGCAAACCCCGTTGCGGGCCCAGCGCTTCGGCATTGAACCGGAAATCACCGCCCGCCTGGCGCAATGGGGCATCCGCATTTATGAAGTGCCCATAAGTTATCACGGGCGCACGGCCGCGGAAGGAAAAAAAATTGGCTTCAAGGATGCCATTGAGGCGTTAACCACTCTGATTCGATGCTGTTTTCTTGATACGCGCTTCACAACCAATGAGGAATATTTTCTTTTGCAGACATTTCGGCGCACGCGCCGTGTCAGCCGCTGGGATTTTGATAAGTTTCGCCCGTTTGTCGGGTCGCGCGTGCTGGAAACAGGTTGCGGCATCGGCAATTTTGCCGAGCTGCTGCTGGATCGACCGCGGCTGATCTGCGCGGACGGCACCGAGTTTTTTGTTGAAATGACGCGGCGTCGCTTCGGTCATCTGGAAAATATCCGCGTGCTGAAAGCGGATATCGGTGATCCGTCTTGCGAACTTGATTTGCGTGATGAACGCATTGACACCGTGGTGTGCCTGAACATGCTGGAACACATTGATCATGAGGCCCCGGCGCTGAAGCGTTTTTATGATCTTCTTGAGCCCGGCGGGAAACTCATTGTGATGGTGCCGGCCAATCCGGCGCTGATGAGTCCATGCGATAAGGCGCTGGGGCATCGGCGGCGGTATAGCCGCGAATCCCTGTGCGCGGTTCTGACTGAAGCCGGGTTTAAAATCAATCATGTCTCTCAGTACAACACAGTCGGTGCCTGGGCCTGGAAATTTAATAAGTGGCGCGGAAGGGCGGCATTAACGGCGCGGCAAATCAAGCTCTTCCAATGGCTGCTTCCCGTGGTTAAAGCGGTGGATGCAATGAATATTGGAAGCGGATTAAGTCTGCTGGCCGTTGGTGAAAAATAGATATGTCGTTCGGACACCCGGCGGGGGCATCGCGACGCTTTGGCCGCATTGCGAAATGCTTTTGAACCGCAATGACGCAAAGACTTTAACCATATTGGTCCGTTGTTGTTCGGTATCCCAGTCCACTATGGCACATAGTCCATTTCCGTTCCCCCGCGGTTGTTTAATGATGTCTGTCAATAACAGCCCGATGCGGAAGCATCGCGGTTGTTCGCGGGGCGGGATGTGATGGCCGAAATCCAATTTCATTCGTGACAATCGGCGTCGGTCGTGCCGCACGGGGCTGCGGCCACAATCCACACGGCATGTCGCATCCAACTTGACGCTTCCGCATCAAGCTGATGCCCCACCAACAATGAGTTGCGGCGGTATCACGTTTGATTCGCGAGGTGCACTGTTGATTAACAGACGACGTAACATCACGGTTGTTCGCTCAACGGCGTGTGCCGGCCTATCTCGATGTGGGGTCGCGGAAATCCGTGCAAGTCCTATATTGTGAATCGCCGCTTCGGCACCCCACCGCGTGAGGTTTTACAGATTCGCGATTTCGTGTAAAATACTCTTGCGCTCTTAATTGGAGAATTTATCATGAGCGAAACGGGAAATGTGGCTTTCACCACCGGTCGGCGCGACTTTCTGAAGGTGGCCGCCGCTACTTCAGCTTTGGTGGCGGGGGTGTCTGTTTCGGCCGCCGCACAACGGACGGCTGTTCGCGGTGCTTTAAAAGTCACCGGAATCCGGCGGGAAGCCCACGGCGTGCTCTTGACATTGGCCACAGGCTCCATGCGGGTGATGGTCTACTCGGATCGGATTATCAGAATTCTCTTTGATCCAGCCGGCAATAATCCGCAGCATGAGAGTTTGGCCGTTATTCACGGCCCGGTAAAGACCGCCTGGCACATGCACAACACGGCAACGCATATTGTCGTATCGGCAACACATATTTCCGCCCGTATTGATCGGGCCGCCGCCGCAGTTGAATTTCTTGATTCAAATGGAAAGGTGTTTTTGGCGGAACAGGCCGGCGGCCGAAGCATGTTGCCGGTGAAATTCAAGGATGTCGCCACCTATCGCGTGCGGCAGAAATTTGCCCTGCAACCCGGCGAGGCGATCTTCGGCCTTGGTGAACATCCCCGCGGCGTGGCGAATAATCGTGGCCAGATCGTTCATTTGGCCCAGCGAAATCCCACGCACATCGGCATTCCATTCATGATGTCGAGCGTTGGCTATGGCCTGTTCTGGGATAATCCTGCCATGACGGTGGTGAAAGTGGGCGCGGGTAAAGAACCCAATACCCTGAATTGGAATTCGCATGTCGGTTCGGTGATTGATTATTATGTGATGTACGGCCCGGACATGGATGATGCCATGGCCCAGTGGCGGAATTTGAGCGGCGCGGCCCCCTTGTTTGGCCGCTGGGTGTGGGGATATTGGCAAAGCAAAAACCGGTATGAAAATCAACTTCAGGTTCTGGGCGTGGCCAATGAATATCGCTCTCTGAAGATTCCCATTGACGGTATTGTACAGGACTGGTTTTACTGGTACCCCTATCCATGGGGTTCAAATATCATGGATCCGGTGCGTTATCCGCGGCCCACGGAAATGATTAATGAACTGCACGATGAACGCATTCACTTCATGATTTCAGTCTGGGCTAAATTTGCGCCGGGGTCCGCGAATTATAATCTGCTGAAAAATGCCGGCGTTTTATATCCCATCACCGGAGGGGATAACAAAATGTGGAATCCCGCCACGGCATATTATGACGCATTTAACCCGCTGGGCCGGAAACTTTACTGGTCGGTGCTGAATAAAGATTTGTTCTCCAAGGGTGTTGATGCGTGGTGGCTGGACGCCAGTGAACCGGAACTCGGCGGAAAATGGGGCGAATTCGCCGATGTTAAAACGTATCTGGGCTGGGGCGCTTTTGTCTACAATGCCTATCCATTAATGCATACCGGTTCGGTATACAACGGCCAGCGCGGCGTTACCGATGAAAAGCGCGTGATGATTCTGACGCGCTCGGCATGGGCCGGGCAGCAGCGCCATGCCGCAATTACCTGGTCGGGTGATGTGGCGGGCAATCTGCCGACGCTGGCTTTGCAAATTCCCGCCGGCATCAACTTCTGCTTAAGCGGCATTCCTTATTGGAACACCGATATCGGCGGATATTTCAGCGGCAATCCGCAGGATCCGGTCTACCGTGAATGTTTTATCCGCTGGTTCCAGTTCGGCGCATTTTGCCCGATGTTCCGCGTGCATGGGTGCAACTATCCCAAGGAAATGTGGCGCTTCGGCCCGCCGGCTATGGCGATTCTGGAAAAATTTGACCGCCTGCGCTATCACCTCCTGCCGTATATTTACTCGGTATCGTGGATGGTCACCCATCAGGGCTACACCATGCTGCGCGGTCTGGTTATGGATTTCCGCACGGATTCCAAGGTGTATGACATACCCGACCAGTTCATGTTTGGCCCTGCGATCTTGGTAAACCCCGTAACCAAAGCCGGCGCGGTTTCACGTTCGGTTTATCTGCCGGAAGCAACGCAATGGTATGATTTTTGGACCGGGCAGACGTTGCCGGGCGGTCAAGATGTTGATGCGCCCGCGGCCATTGATTCTCTGCCGCTTTATATTCGTGCCGGCTCGATTATCCCATTTGGCCCCTCGGTGCAGAATGCCGAAGATCCGGCTGATCCTGTTGAACTGCGCATCTACGGCGGCGCGAACGGAGAATTCACGCTGTATGAAGATGAAGGGGACGGCTACGATTACGAAAAGGGCACCTATGCCACCATTGCCTTCGCATGGGATGACAAAACCGGCAAGTTGACCATTGGTGAACGCCGGGGCACATTCCCCGGCATGCTCAATCACCGGACTTTCCGAATTGTATTTGTCGGCGTGGATCACGGCACGGGCATTGAACCGGCTCAACCGGATCATATTGTGCATTACGACGGCCATGCGGTGGTGGTGAATCGCCATGCCGCCGCCGGGGCGTGAATCGCGGAAAACCATGGCACCGTTTGGCCGATTGTTCTGTGCGCAGTACCGCTGCGCACGGAACAATCCATTGATGTGCTCCGATATCGCCGTGTGCCGCAGAGCGCATAATTCCGCGGCGGCATCTGAACCGCCGCGGATTCGACGTGCCGACACCAAGCACGCCCGTTCAGGGCTGGCGAAAAAAACATAATTCCGCCGGGGTTGTACAGCCGCGCGGTGGGAACCCGCGGCCGGTGGGATCGCGGTGTCGAATGAAAACCGACTGTTTTCCAACATAGAGCGATTCTCATAAATAATGTCGCATGATTTAAGGTAAAAGGCGGTGCCACACGTAACGATATCGCCACGTATGCGACAAGACTTTTGAGAACCGCTCTACAAAGCTAATGATGCGCTGGCCCGCTAAGTTTCCGCCGGTGCAAGATTATCGCATGTGGCTGAAACACACGTTAATCCGCGGTTGACATTGTCACCGGCCCCAACAGGCCGGATTCCATAATGGGCCAATGTGCGGCGTTGAACGGGTGATAATCAATATTGACGAAGTTGGCGTCGCGGAAGATTTTCCATGCAATATGTTTGCGATCCATATATCGGATACGGTTGGCCGGCAGATTGGTAACTTCAACTTCCAGCACATTATCCGTCGCGTTCAAATGATGAATCACAAGCTCATAAGGCGGTTGGATCAGTACGCCGATATCTTGCGCGTTCAACCGCACGCGCGCTGTGTTGCACACTTTTCCCAAATTCAGCATCCATGGTCCGGTTCCAGCGCGGGCGTTGAAGGTCAGTGTATAGCGTGCTGTGCCGGAAAACCGCTGCGTTTCCGGGTCTCCGTTATTGGTCCAGGAACCAAGTTCGCTGGTTTCAAAGCCGCGCGGCAAGGTTGGTCCGCCTTCAATAAAATCAACATCCCATACGCCGGTAAGGCGTTGGCGTTGCGCCCCTGAAGAATAAAATTTCCAATGGCCCCCGGCGTTTACCGCAATGTCCAGTGTGCGGAGGATCAGGGACGAATTGGGTTCCATGCGCAGGCGCAGCCTTGGCCGCCCGTTGTTGTCCCGGGTAATCAAGGCCGGAGCGCTTCCGCCGGTCATAGGATCCATCATAATCACCGATTTTGCCGGCGTGGCCAGTGTGATATGCGTATCGAGCGTTTTTTTGCCCTGATAGGCCAGGAAATAATGTCGTCCCCCTTCGTATCGCCGGCGGATGTACATGAGATCGGAATGTCTGGTCAGGGTTTCGCAGGAAATTTCCGCAGCCGCAATACTTTGCGACAAAGAACCAACATAAACCTTGCCCTGGTTAATTGTTGCCGTGCGTACCATGGTGCTGCCGCCGCCGCCTGACTTTCCCGTCAGAGCGCTGTGGGCGTCGGTCAGAGGCACGCTTGCCGCAAGTTTGCGCAGGCGCGCTTGCCGTTCGGCCAGATCATTCCATCCCGGCGGTTCAATGGGAATGGCATTTTCAAAAATGACCTTGGCACCGGCGGCGGCCAGCGCGAGGATTTTTTCCAGCGTTGCCGGCGGCATGTGCCTGGTCGAAGGAATGACAATTGCGTGATAGCTGCACCTCGGAGTGATGATGTTCCCGTTTACCACCAGCACCTGTTGCAGTAATTTATCCGAGATGTAATCAAATCCAATGCCGTTCCGCCAGAGATACCGCGCGGCGCGCCCGATGGCGTGTCCATAAAACCAGTCGCCAAAATTGGTCATGGTCTGATATTGGCCCAGCCCTTCCGGATTGTGCCACTGATCATAAATGGGCCAGTAAAGCAGCACATCGCTGTCCGGTTTGCCTTCCTGCAAAATGCTTTGACTGCGCGCAATGTACGTGTTGAGCGTTGGTACATCATGCCAGATGCTCATGCGCGGATTCATATCCGTTGATGCATAAAACAACCAGCCGGGCCAGGCCGCATCATCACGGGAGAAGCATGTCCCGTGATAAAAAAGATGATTGACCCCGCCGACAAAAAACTGATCGACAAGCTTTTTCATATCCGCCAGCGTTACCTTGAAGTGTTCCGCCAGCCACGTTCCGGTTTCCGATGACACCCACTGCTTACCCGGTACATGTGCCGCCGAAGATGCGAATTTGGCAATCAATGGATCGCAATGCCCGACGGTGTCGGGCGTACCGAAATTATTTTCCGGTTCCGGCATGTCCGCAACGGCATAAAAATCCAGCAGATTCGTGGGCGAACCATGGGCCTGGTTGTGATTAAGCATGCCAAACCGATGGCACCAGTGGGTCCATTGGGAAAATACCTCATCGACCATAACATCCGAAACCGTCTCCCGATAATCGGATTTAACACGCGCCACAACCTCCGGATCACCATGGCCCGCCAGTGCCGGTAAATGATCTTCCAGATTGTAACCGCGCCACTTCCGAAAACTGTTGAAAAAATCGGCGGACCATTCACCGTAACCGCCGGGCACACCCGTCATGTATTCATAGGAATCATGAAACATGGTCTGCGGATGCCGCACGCCGGGTGTGGAAAATGCTTTGGTAAAGCGCTCCAGATAGTACTTCATGGCGGGGGGGTAAACGGTGTTGAGCATCATACCCCATCCACCGGGTGCGGCCCGTTTCACATGCGCGCCGGGATGTCCGACCAGAGCCACGAGCATCCACACGCCCGCAGGGCGTTTCCAATTTACCGTGCCATCCGGGCTGATGTCGCCGGGCTTGAGTACTATACGCCGCCCGTCCCGGCTGCAGGCCTGCAGGTACAGAATTTTTTCCCGCGGCACGTTGACTGTCCAAACCGTATGCGCATCCGCTGGCGCTGTAAACGCCATAGCTTTCGCAAATAGCGAAGCGTAGTCGCCGACGATGCCGGGCCCGCCCATGTTCCAGCCCGTGCCCTGCGTCATATCCACGCCCATATTCAATCGGCCGGCTTCCACCACGTCAAAAGACATCATCTCAAGCCACTTCGGACTTAAGTATTGGATGTATTGCTTTTCCCAGCCGCGTGCGCCGTAAATAGGGTAAATCCGGACTCCTCCAAGGCCGCCCGCTTTATATCGCCGCAGTTCCTCCGCGAGATTGTCCTGATCCACCGCTGAACCCATCCACCAGTTGAAGCACCACGGACGGCAATGTGCGGTAATCGGCGGCCACGCCAGCGCATCAATATGCTTATCTTCAACAACATCGGTTGAACGGGGTGTCGGCTCGGCACCCGCATTCACGGATAACGCCATGGACGTTGCCGCCGCCGCGGAGGAAATAAGAAATGCTCGACGCGATAATGCGGTTGAATCGTGTGACATAGCGATCTCCAGGTGATTTTCAGCTTGCGCCAACGGGCGGCACAAACAACTCAGTTGTAGACCGGACACGCGAAATTAGTATCGCGCAACACCCTGCCCCCGTCAATGGCGCTGCATGATCTGTCAAGCCAAAGTTAAAATGTCCGCTACTTAACCAAAGTTAAAATGTCCTCTTCGGCGGGACGTGTTGCTGGATGATCCGCACGGAATCACTTCGATATTTGTGCGGACGGCATATACGGTAACTCCACGGATTGCACGTCCGAAGGAGGTCTGTGGATCATGTTCTTGGGAGTTGCCGCGACCGCCCGCGATGGCGAAACCTTGTCACCGAACACCCCGGCTTGCGAATGCGGCGGATGGAGTAATGTGCGCACGATCTGTGGCCCCATGTTTGCTGCCCAATTCGACCCGTTCGCCAGCGGAGATATTTCAACCCAATGATGCCAAATCAATACGGCCATGAGCGTTGTGTGTGCTGGAATTTTTCGTGAGCGTTTCAGGGGTAGTGTGACATAAGCAGAATCACCGCCGTGGATCGGACCGAAATGAATATTCGGAGTGATTTGCCTGCCGGCGTTATTGCGTTTGGATTTGGACATAGCCCAGATTGAAATCATGGCCTGCAATCGGCCTACGCGGGCATTGTGAATCATCAAGGTTACATCTTGATGTGCCTGATGCGCGGCATCGGCTGATGGCGTGATGTCCGCCAGCGGAAGTCCCTTGATCGATGCCGTTCGCAGTGCCGCCGCCAAATCCGATGGCGTACCGGGATACGTGAGGAAATAGACATGCCGATCCAATGGAATTTCCTGCCAACCGGGATACGCGGTTGGCGCGTGGCGGCCCTGGCTGTCCCGGGTTGCCATTAAACCTTCGGCATCCACAACAATCATTTTCCCATGCGGAAATTGGCTTACCGGGGGGACGCGTGTCAGCAATTGCTTCCAGTCGCTGCCGCCATCCGCCGCGATGGTATTCCAAGACGCCTTCTTGATCATCAGGGGCGGCGTGTCGCGCCATGCTCTCCATTGCTCATCCGCCGGTAACCCGGAACCCAGTCCGGCGATAATGGCACATGAGCCGTAGGTTTGCTTGAAAACCGCCGCCAGCAGGGGCAAATGCGGATGCACAATGCAAAACAGCCGCCCTGCGCCCAACACATGAAGTTCAAAATGATTGCCACCGTGCCGGATCGGCACGTATGTTGCCGCCGAAGTTAGAAACAGGGCCGGATTCGGCACCGCGTGATTGGATACCGCAGAGTGCAGCGTGTAGCTGTTTGGCAGGATCATCACCGGCAGGGCGGCATCTGATTGCGCCAGTTGGTGGCACAATTGCAAGGATTGAAACGTGTCTGATAATGCCACTCCGCCGATCAAACTGGTCCATGCGATATTGCCCCGGCCCGCCCCGATCACATCGGGGGTGGCAAAGACTCGCGCCGATGAATGCAGCGTTTGCAGCACGTCATGCAGGCGCGGAATCACGGCGGCGGCAACGATGGAGCTAACTGTTGTCGGCGGGCCTGCAAAACGCACCACAACCGCCCGACAAATTGCGGCTATCGGCCGGAACTCTACAAGCAGCCGCTGCCGGGAAAGCTGCCGGCGCAAACTATCTTTTGCGCTGGAAATGGTCAAGACCGGAATCAACCACGCGCCGGATCGCTTCAGATTCGCGGAAAGCGCCTCAATATCAGACCGATGATTACCGGAAAGCCGGATATTCAATAAATATTGCCGAATACCGGTTTCACGCACGTAACTTCTGATGAATGCCGAGTCATGTGAGGAAAGGAAGGATCGTGGCATTGAGGTAACCCACGCGGGGGTTTTCCCGGCGATATCCGGGCATGGAGCGTAAATGCACCGAATGCCCGGACACGTCTGGGCCGATCTGATTTGTATGTGGTGCCAGAACAATTCATATCGGCCTGTTGCGGTAAATGTTTCCGGCAATAAGATGCGAACACTTTGTCCGCCCGTGAGCAATGTCGGTCGAATGGGCGTGGCAGCCTGTGGTGTCAACGCTTTGCCCGTGCCGTGATTGAGCATCCATCGCAGATTCCCGGACAGCATACATGCCGCGGGGCCGGGATTGGTTATGCGGAGCTTCAATGTGGTTTGATCACCGCTGTGATACAGCCCGGAAGGGTGGCTCTGATTGGTTAAAACAATTTGCAGGGCGGCGCGATGCGATTCGGCACCGGCACAAACCCGCACACTCAATAAAAGTCCGGCCAAGATTATCCACTCGCGTTTCATGGAAATTATTTTAGCGCCTCCCCGGCGGGTATGCGAGTGGATTGCGAAAATTGTTAATAATTCAACCATGAAATGGCTGAAATCCGCCTCGCCGACATTGTGTTTCCCGATGATTTCGGATTAAATGACGTCAATTGGTAGCCGGTTCCGGAGTTTTTATTCATGCGCGTATTGGTGGTTGAAGATAATAAAGTAAGCTTGGCGCTGATTCGTAAGACGCTGTCAACCGCTGGCCATGAAGTTGTCTGTACGGACACTGCTGAAGAAGCGCTGGAAATTATCCGGCAGGGACTGGCTCATCTGATTGTCGCGGATTGGGAGATTCAATCTTCATTAAGCGCCTTGTCGCTCTGCCAGACGATCCGGCGTGAGGAAGTTTGGGGTTATGTCTATATTATTCTCGTCACATCGCTTAATGATGCGCAGGAACGCGTGCGCGGCCTGACCGCCGGTGCCGATGATTTTATCAGTAAGCCGTATGATCCGGATGAACTCGTGGCGCGTGTGCGCAGCGGCGAGCGCGTGCTGTCCACGGATACGCGCAACCTGGCTATTTTTGCCATGGCAAAACTGGCGGAATCACGCGATCCGGAAACCGGCATGCACCTGGAGCGCGTGCAGACCTATTCGCGCTTGCTTGCCCAGGAAATGGCGTCCAATCCTAAATATCGGGATGATATTACCGCGAATTTCATCCGCTGGATGTACCTAACCAGTCCCTTGCATGATATTGGCAAAGTCGCCATTCCGGATTATGTGCTGTTGAAGCCCGGTCGCCTGACGGATCGGGAATTCGCCCTGATGAAAACCCATACCACCTTGGGAGCCAATACCATTGATATTGCATTGCGCAAGTTTCCCCAGGCGGAATTTTTGCGCATCGCCAAGGAAATCATTGCCACCCACCATGAACGCATTGATGGAACCGGTTATCCCACGCAGATGCGGGGAATGGATATACCCATCAGCGGGCGCATTGTCGCGGTGGCGGATGTATATGATGCCCTGACATCCCGGCGTTTATACAAGGACGCTTTTACCCATGACATTGCCCGCTCCATGATTGAAGCGGGTTCCGGTACGCAGTTTGATCCGGATATTGTGGCAATGTTTCTGAAAATTCAGGATGCCTTTGTCGAAGTCAAAGAACGCTTCGCGGAATGCCCGCAAATAATCACTTGACATTGATTGAACTTCGGACAACTCCAACTCATGCCGATTATTCCTGCCTGACGGCCATCCGTATCGCCAGGCATCGCCGCAGCAGGCTTTCCAGTTGATCCAATGGAAAAATGGTCGCGGCGTCCGAGGGGCTTTCTTCCGGTTTAGGATGCACCTCCACAAATAAGCCGTCGGCACCCGCTGCCATGGCGGCGTTAGCCAGCAGCCCCACATATTGCCGTTGGCCGCCGGTAGCGGTTCCCAGGCCGCCCGGCAACTGTGTGGAATGTGTCGCATCAAAAATTACCGGCGCGCCCAGCGCCTGCATTTGCGGAATGCCGGTCATGTCATTGACCAGGCGGTTATAGCCAAAAAAAGTTCCGCGCTCGGTCAACATCACCTGGTGATTTCCCGTGGAACGGACTTTCTCCACAACATTTTTCATTTCCCAGGGGGCCATAAACTGCCCTTTTTTTACATTGACCGCTTTACCGCTTTCACCCGCCGAAATTAATAAATCCGTTTGACGGCATAAAAATGCCGGAATCTGGATAATATCCGCGACCCGCGCCACGGCCGGCACCTGTGAACTTTCGTGAACATCCGTGGTGATCGCGACGCCCAGTGTCTGTTTGACATAGCCTAGAATGTCCAATCCATGTTCGATTCCATGGCCGCGAAAGCTCCCGCTGCTCGAACGATTGGCTTTGTCGAAACTGGCTTTGAAAACGTATGGAATATCAAGTTTTCCGCATATTTCCGCTACGGTTGTGCCAATATGCAGGGACATCTCCCGGCTTTCAATAACGCACGGTCCGGCAATCAATAAAAATGTTTTGCCGGGCGTCCAGGTAACATCGGAAAATGTATATACACTCATGGGATTCCTTTTTTGACACTTTTTATTGCCGCCGGTGAAGATAACCGGATTTCCCAGGATTTGGCAAATCCGCGGCGTGGTTGGCAATGAAACATTTGCCCTGCCTCCGGCCCGGCTTGGCATATTACAACACGCGGCACCAGACACATTTAAGATATTGCCCCTCCAGAAATTCAGTCATCACGGGATGATCCGCGCCCGGCCCGGTGACGCTTAAAATTTGCACGCGTCGTTGGGCGCTGCGCGCTGCGCCGCGCAGCATATTCTGAAATTCTGCGATATCCATTAATCCGCTGCACGAACAGGTTACCAGTATGCCGCCGGGTTTTACCACTCCCAGTGCCAGTTTATTAAAATCAAAATACCGTTTGCGCCCATCGGCAAATTCATCACGCCCGCATATCAACTTCGGCGGATCCAGCACGACGACATCATACGCCTGGCCGTTAAGTTTCATCTGCCGCAAGTACGCGAAGCCATCGGCATGGACGCTCTCAAACTTCCCCGGCGGAATTCGATTCAACTGCGCGTTGCGCTTCGCCAGCGCGACCGCATTTTCATCTAAATCCACCGCGGTAATATGTTCAGCCCGACCGATGGTTGCCGCATAAATGCCGAAGCCGCCGGAATAGCAGCATACATCAAGCATGTTGGCGTGGGCGGTGAAGGCCGTTAGCGCCAGCCGGTTATCCCGTTGGTCACAGAAAAATCCGGTTTTATGACCGGCGGCGAGATCCACTTCAAAGCGCAGGCTATTTTCCTCCACCATGCCGCGGGTTTGTCCGTCACGGATATCGTCTTGTCGCAGAAAAAATCCTTCCGCGCGTTGAATATGTTCGTCGGAACGGAATATCACCCGCTTTACCGGAAGTGCTTCCAGCAGGGCATGCTTGATGCGGCCAACGCGTTTGAACATGGCCATCGAAAATATTTCCGCGACTGCGGCGTCGCCCAATCGATCCACAATAAGTCCCGGTAAACCGTCCCCTTCGGCGTGCGCCACCCGATAAGCATTGGTTTTGGCATCAAGATTCAGCTTGTTGCGCCGCAATTCAGCCGCCTGTATCAGGCGCTCTTCCAGAAATGATTCGGTAATCTCCGCTTCATTCAAACTGATCATCCGCAGGGCAATTTGAGATTGCGGATTAAACAGCCCAACGCCGAAAATAATGCCATCACGGTCATACACTGTTACCAATTCGCCGGCGGCCAACCCCGGCGAAGTCTTGCCCACCATTTTTTTAAATATGGATGTGCTGAACACGGCATTACGCAATTGCACCCAGCCCAGACCCTGGCGCGGCGTAAATGCTTTCAGGCGACTTCCGATGGCTTGACTGTCTGATTCCCCGTCCATATTCGGTTGTCCCGTTGCGACGCGTGCCCGCCGAGGGAGATGGGAAACAAAATGTCGCTTATCACGTCGCTGCATATATCCGCCCGAACAACACACTTTCCAGATCAAATTGTACCGCAAGCGGTGAATCGTTGAAGCTTATGAGCAATCCGATCCCGGCCTGAAGCGCCGTTCGCGCAGAAATGCAACAACCGAAGATCGCGACCTTCGTGTGGACCGGAGCCTTATAATCAATGCGCGATCCATGATGTGAAACGATAATCTCCGGATGGAACCCGGCAGACAACACGTCCGCCATGAGGTGATTGATGATGCATGATCGGCAAACCGCTTGCCGAGAGCAATTGGCCATTCACGCGCACAGATTCGGCATGTTGTGTGGGAATATAGACCCGGGCCATGGCGTTGGGTGGAATGACAATATGCAGCATCAGGTGATTGCCGCTGCGCCGCCAGTGGCTGACAATGCGCCCCAGCACGGAATCATAACTCACATGCACCCACTTGAGATTTCCAACAACGGCGGGACGAATTTCCAGTTGGCGTCCAAGCTTTTTCGCCATATCCAGGCGAATTCCGCCGAGACCCTGGAAAAACCATTGTTCGATATGACCCAGCATGAAGTGATCTTGAGAATCTTGCGGTAGCGCATCCCAAGCTTCAGTGAGGGATGTCGCGCCGCGGCTCAATTGGTAGCCATAGCTTGGTGGCGTGGTTTGCGTGGCCATTTTATAAAGCAGTTGCCCCTGCCCCGCATTGGTCAAGGCCTGCACAACATAATGAAATCCAATATCGCCCGCCGTGGTGTGATCGCCGTGCGCATGGATGTTGGCGATCAGATTGTGCAATACTTTCTCCCGATCCGCTGTTTTTACCAGTCCGGTGGCCAGGGCCATGGCATCGGCACATTGACTTCCGCGGTCATATTGGCCGGTTTTCGGGTGGTAGAAGCGGCGATTGAACGCGGAGCGAACCAACCGGGCTTGAGAGGCAAAACGCGCTGCGGCATGGGGATGCCCCAATATTCCGGAGATGGCAACCAGAGTGTTTAAGTCCCGATACCATGTCGCCGTGGCGGTCACACCCAGTGTGGTTAATTGCTCAAAGCCCGGTGCATTGGGGCCAAGGTCGTACCAATCTCCCAGACCAAAGGCGATAATATTATTTTTGGCCCGTGATTTGAGATAACGCATATAGCGGGTCATCATCGGGTAATTTTTCGACAATATCCCCTTATCCCCGAAATATTCATACGTCAGCCATGGATCAAGGACGCATGCACTGCCCCATTCCGGAGAATTGATGAATCCATCGGGATAATTGAAATATTGCGGCGCAAAATCCGGCACCATGCCGTTTGGCCATTGTGCGTCACGCATATTGGCCGCCGTTTGTTCATATAATCTGGGCACAAAATAATTATCCATGATGCCCGGCCCCACAAGGTATGTATCTTCCAGCCAGCCGGTCTTTTCCCGCGTGGGGCAATCCGTAATAATGCTGACCATGTTATTGACCATGGCCATGGTGATGATGTGGTGAATGTGATTCAGCAGGCTGTTGCTGCACGCAAAATGACCGATGGTGGCT
>JAJYZY010000124.1 GCA_021799715.1 Planctomycetota bacterium
CGGCAATAATGCACAAAATACGGATCCTGATCCGGAAATATTCCTCCGGCCTGAAACCATACCTGTCGCCTCACCGGGTCCACATGCTCCACGTGCCGCACAACCCATTGTCCTGAAGTTATGCGATGGCGCACGGTGCCGCTGCGCAAATCAATTAAATATAAATGATTCCATCCGTCGCGTTCCGACATCCAGATCATTTCATCTGTTTCCGGCAGATAAAAGGTGAACTGTTTTCCCGAGTAATCAAAAAACTTCGGCGACTTACCATCATGGCATATCTCCTGTACCAGCGGTCGTGAAATCCCGGTATTCGCATCCACGCCGATAACCCGCATCACCTGATGATCGCGCTGATTGTATAAATAGGTGAAAGAGCGGCCGTCACGATTCCACCGTATCTCCGTAATACTCCATGGATTGGGCGCTAAATCCGTGCTTAGGGGAATTTCTTTTGCATGCGACACATCAAAAAGGTGGGGGCGGGTAATGGCTACTTTGTCTCCCGGTTTCTGATAAAAAAATGAAACCAGCTTCGCTTCATTTTCCGGCACCGCGTAATCAAGTTCCCGAACCTGCCGATCAAATCCGGGAATAGTCCGCAGGACGAGAAATTTACGGGAATCGGAAGCCCAGAACACGCGCGGCTCAAAATAATTATCAGCGCTGCCGTCATGTGTTAATTGCTGTTCGCGTTGGCCCTTTGCCGATTTCAGATACACATTGAAATCGCGGATATGAACAACCCAGCGGCCGTCAGGTGACTGTGCGGATTCCGCCGACCACCGATTCGGCTTGGTTGCGGCAAATGCCGGGGCAATCGCCGGAGCCTTCCACAGCGCATGGCGTGTAACCGTGTAATCGCCAAGCTGGCAGTTATAGCCGCGTTTTCCCATATTAAACGCCATCGCGGTGTCGGTGATAGCTGTGATCGTAATGTTCAGGTTATGGGCATTTATTTTTTCCCTCTCTAGGCGGCCCAGACTATCCGCGAGGCGAAAATGATTAAACGCCTCCATGCGCGTACCCGCGGGCATATCCACCAGCAGATACTCTTTCCTGCCACCCTGGCGCGTGGCCACATACCAGAATCTTTTGCCATCCGGCAGCCAATGCGGAACAATGTGACTGTTGCGCGTCTTGCCATCGGTAACCGCCCATAAATTCACCGCCCGCTCATACGCTTCCAGCGTCGCGATGTTGCTTAGGCCCGTATCCCGCAGCAGGTCCGCCGAAGGTTCGGCAAATGGCTCCGCCCGCTGTGCCAATTCGTCGGGCAATGCGCCGGCGGCGCGTTGTGCGGATAAGGGGGCAATTGCGGCAGATAAGCCTCCCGCCAATGCCGTTCCCAGAAAGCCGCGCCGTGACAGTTCCGGTGCCACCGGCGGCGGAACCGGGGAGGCGGCTGCCTTACCGACCTCGGGATTTCGCGTTATCGTCATCGCAGATGCTCCTGTTACGTTGCCTCCGCAGTGCAGGCTGCGGTATAAACATATATGCGTAATCTAATGCGGAGTGAAAATATGTCCAACAACATCAGATTGGGTAACTGTTATTACACCATTTTCTCCACGCCCGCCGGCACTTGCGGATTACTCTGGCAGGAAAACGGGCAAGCTTCTCCACAGTTGTTACGCGTGTATCCGGCGTGCCCGAATTCCGCCATTCTGTTAAAAACACTTCGGAAAGAATATCCAAATGCTGCGCCGTATATCGGAGACATCCCACCGTGGATTCACCGCGCGCAGAATTTTCTCCAAGCGTATTATTCCGGCGATGCAAGTAATTCCGTGAACGCGCAGCCGGATTGGCCTTGGCTGAAACGATTTCTCTTCTGGCAGGGACAGACCGCCTTTTCCCGCCGCGTGCTGGAGGCAACAATTAAAATTAAACGCGGCACTACAATAAGCTATGGCGCTCTAGCTGGAAAAATTAAACGCCCCGGCGCAGCACGTGCCGTCGGCGGAGCTTTGGCCCGCAACCCCTGGCCGGTGCTGATTCCCTGTCACCGCGTGATCGGTTCCAACGGTGCCCTGACCGGCTTTTCCGGCTACGGCAAAATTGCCGCAAAAAAACAGATGCTCGCCCTTGAGCGCCCCATACATCGCGGCGGCTAACAAAACGCCGGCACCCTGTCACACCAAGGTTTCAGGGTGGGGACTCCGTCCAGCCAAAACCACCCGCAGCCACGCGACCTTGGTGCCTTATGGTCGTTTAGTATTCAGCGAGCGGAAGGCGACTATGGGTTACGGGCGACAGATCACGGACGGCAATGTAACGAATAACGAATAACCGGGGAGAGCATTTGGAATTTGTCCTCGACGGGGGCGGGAGGTTTGGGGTTGGCGGTAAATGGCGTATTGATCGGTTAATTTGCGGCTGGCGGGTTTGCGGGTTGGGGCGTGGCGGGGGGAGGGTAGGTGCATACGCTTGGGCGTGGCAATAGTTTCGGGGAGGCGGCGAGATCGCGGGCATAAATGCCGGCGCTAAGAGAATGCTTGGCCTGGGAAACTCGCATCGCGGATGCCCGCCCGGAATTATTGCCACGCCCATCCCCTAACCAGCGGCGAAACTCCTTGGTGTCTGCTGGTTTCAATGGTAAGCTATGGCCAAGTTGATTGGCGGCATACACGGAGATGAATCGTATGGCCAAAGCGAGTGTTGATCCGGCGGAGTTGCGGCGGTTTGCCCAGGGGCTGATGCAGTTTAATAATGATCTGGAAGGGCTTATGTCGGGATTAAATTCCCGGCTGCGGTCTCTGGAATCAAGCTGGCGCGATCAGGAGCAGCAAAAGTTTGCCGAAACTTTTGATCAGGCGGCGCAGTATCTGGGGAAGTTCATGGAATCATCGACCGAGCACGCCAAGGTTTTGATGAAGAAAGCGCAGCATATAGAAAAATACCTTAACGAGCGATAGGACTGCATCATGGCCGAGAGCGCTCGGGTTGAATCTGTGGATTTGCTGGTCGGCTTCCAGGCGGTGCTCTGGAAGTTTCAGGCGGCAGCCAACGCCGCCATGGAAGATGCGGACTCCGAATTGCGTCGCACCATGCTCTGGCTGGAAATTGAGCAGGAAAACTTCTGGAAAGATCAAACACGCAAACGCCAAACCGCCGTTGAACGGGCCAAGGAGGCGGTCCGTATGAAGAAACTTTTCCGGGATCATTCCGGAAAACCGTTATCCGCCATTGAGGAGCAAAAAGAATTACAACGTGCCATGGTCCGATTGACCGAGGCCGAGCAAAAATTGGCCAATGTGCGGCGCTGGACACGGGCCTTACAAAAAGAAGTGGAATTATATAAAGGTTCGGTACAGCGCCTTGCGACAAGCGTGGAATCTCTGGTGCCGGCGGGCGTAACGCATCTGGAACGGCTTGTCGCGGAATTGCAGGCATACGCTTCCATTGCAAGCCCCGGCGGTGTAAGTTCGGAAAACGCCGGGCCGTTTACGTCCGGCTCCCCGGCGGCGGAGGGTGCGGTTATGTCGCGTGGCGCGCCGGGGTCCAAAGAGCCAACCCCACAACGCCTTGAAAGCGAACCCTTGCTTCCCAGTTCCGAAGAACGCCGCATTGCGGCACCGCAAAACCAGTGGCCTTTTACTGCGCCGACGTTAACTGATTCGCAGCTTAGTGCCATTGAACCTCTCACCGGTGAGGACCCGACATTACGCCCTGAAGCGAAGATAACTTTCGCCGAGTCAACTGATAACCAACCGTGCTTGCTGACGCTACGTCGCACAGAGCCGTTATCACCTGAAGACACAGGCTGGTGCCTTATGCCACTGGGTAAGGCCCATGGCCCATGGCGGTCGATTACGGTGGCTGATATTGCACAAAAAAGTCCGGAGTGGCTAAAAATTCTGAAACTCCCGGTGGGTTTTTCTGTTATATTGGATTTGCAGGGCAGTGCAGAGATTAAGGACCCCCAGGGGCGAGATGTCGGCACGCAGCGAAAGTAAACGTACCAGCCTGTCGCTGCGAGGTTCAAAAATGGTGCAAGAAAAAGGGCGGGCTTGTTTATGGGTGTTTATGAAGGTCGCGGGCAATTGGCCAAGGCATTGAATCACCTCCAGCTAAGCTGGGAGGAAGTGAAGTTTGGCTGGAATGATGCCGCCAGCGCCCGCTTTGAGAAAAAATTTCTTGAACCCTTGGCTACCGACCTGCACGCGGCCGCCAACGCCATGGAACATATCGCCATGGTGCTTACGCAGGTGCGGCGCGATTGTCAGTAAACCATCGGCGAGGCATTCAAAACTATGACCCAGTTACACCCAAAGACTGATCCGCGCGTTTCCCCGTTGACCGAAAAGCATGGTGCCGCGTGTCCCCGGCGCGATGTACAAAAATCTGTGCTGCGCGACCTGCTAAGTTTGGCCGCACAATGCACAACCGATGAGTCCCAGATTGAGCGGCAATTTCGGGGCGCCAATGAACAGGCGAAAAAAGATCTCGACAACACGCTGGCGCAGATAGAGAGCCGATATTCTCTTGAAGTTGAAAAGCTTACGGCGCAACGTGAACGCACTGCGGAAAAAATCGCCGCCGATTATCAGGACCGTCTGGCACAGTGCACGGAAGAATATAATCAGGCCCAAGCGGCCATCAAATGGGAAAACGCGGATGCGCAGCGGAAAGTCCGCAATCAAATAGAAGAAGCCAAATGGCTGGCCGAAGGAGAAGTGGAAACGGCCCGCAATCAGATTCGTGCCGAAGATGAAGAACTAAGCAAAGTGTTCCATGAGCACGAACAGGCTCTGGCGGAAGTGGCGCAATCCGCGGCGGCTTTGATGGCGCGGTGTTTCCGTCGGCCGCCGGGAGCACCGGAAACCCCAGGCATTGCCGCGCTGGAAGGCCAGGACCAGAGAGCTGCCATGGCCGCACACTTGGAATCCGCCCAGAGAGAATTGGCGGCTCTTCGTCGATTATTGCTGCCGCGGCTGGTTTACGGCGTTGCTCCGTGGATATTCCTCATATTGCTAAGCGGGGCGGCGGGGGCGGTGGCTTATGGCCTGTCGGGTTCTACCCCGGTACAAGTTAATGTCATTGCCATGGCGGTGGGCGGAACCTTCGCGGGCGCTATTATTCTTGGATTGGTGCTCCGTTCATGGGCGAAGGCCGGCTTACTGGCAATCAATCAACCCCTGAATGTCGCCATTGCGTCAGCGCGGCAGGCCGCAAAACAACATGCTGAAATGGTGGCCCAACGGCACGAGGCGCACTTCGCCGATACCCGTGCCAAAGCATTGCGCGAGTTGCAGGAATTAAAGCAGAAGGCCGCCGCAGCGGCACAAAACATTGAAGCCAAACGCACCGCACGGCGGCAGGAGTCCCAGCAGCAATATGACACCAGCAAAGCTGAAAGTGATGCGCAACGCGCCGCCGCTGTTTGCGCTGCGCAAGAAGAAAGCGAATCCCAGAACCAGGCCATACGGAAGCAGCACGACGCGGATATTCTTTCTGCACAGCGACAATACGATGAACGTCTGGCGGATAACCGGGCGCAATATGATCAGGCCATGCTGACGCTGAAAAACCGGTTGAAAAATGGTTTGGCGCATATCCCCGAGCCATCTTCCGGCCAGCACACCAATGGGAATATGTCGATAAAAGGAAACGTTGATCGCCACGGCACGCCGTCATGGGAAAACTGGACGCCATCAAATACTTTTCCAAAAGTTATCCGCTTGGGCGAGTTTTCGGTAGATCTTAAGCGGGTGGTCGCCGCCGGCGCTAAAGGTGATGCGGTAAAGTTGGAATTCCCGGCGGCCTTTGCGGTGCCGGCAGCGCTGGAATTTCCCTTTGGTGCCTCCATGCTGGTGCGCTATGACCGTACCGGGCGGCCGGCGGCCCTGCGGATGCTGCAATCGGTGATGATCAGTATTCTCACGCAATTGCCGCCCGGCCGGGCCAGATTTACCATCATTGATCCCGTAGGACTGGGGCAGAATTTTGCGGGGTTTATGCGGCTTGCCGATCATGATGAGGCGCTGGTGGGGGGGCGAATCTGGACGCGCCCGGAACAAATTGAGCAGCGGCTTTCAGACCTTACGGAACACATGGAAACAGTCATTCAAAAATATCTGCGCAATGAATTTGCCACCATTGATGATTACAACGCGCAGGCCGGTGAATTGGCCGAGCCATACCGCTTTGTCGTTATTGCTGATTTTCCGTCCGGTTTTGAGCGAGATTGCCTGCGGCGGCTGGCCAGTATTGCCGCGACGGGCGCGCGTTGCGGCGTATATCTGCTGGCGGCGGGTGATATGCAAATGCCTGCCGGCTCGGCAACGCAACTGGAGGATATCGCCGCGCACTGCGTCAATATTGTGCAGAAGGCGGAATCATTTAGTTGGAAGGATGATGTGTTCGGCCAGTTCCCGCTGGCACTGGATCAGCCGCCCACCGAGGAAGTGTTTACACCGCTCTTGGATAAAATTGGCCAGGCCGCCAAAGCCAATCAGAATGTTGAAGTCTCCTTTGATACCATCGCGCCGGGCGATGCAGAATTTTGGTCGCTCGACAGTTCGGACTCGCTGGCTGTTCCGATCGGTCGTATGGGGGCTACGCGGCTGCAGATGTTGCGTCTGGGCCGGGCGATGGCTCAACACGCGCTGCTGGCTGGGAAAACCGGTTCGGGTAAATCCACGCTGCTGCACGCGATTGTTACCAATCTGGCGATGTGGTATTCACCGGATCAAATTGAGCTGTATCTGATCGACTTTAAAAAAGGCGTGGAATTTAAAACCTATGCCACCCATCACCTGCCCCATGCCCGGGCGATCGCGGTAGAAAGTGATCGGGAGTTTGGCTTAAGTGTTTTGGAACGTCTGGATGTAGAATTGGCGCGCCGCGGCGAATTATTTCGCAAGGCGGGAGTGCAG
>JAJYZY010000125.1 GCA_021799715.1 Planctomycetota bacterium
AGGAGTCAGGAGTCAGGAGTCAGGAGTTAGGAGGGTTTTGAAGCGCTGCGCTTTCAATTTCTTCCGGGTTCAAGATTCAAGGTTCAGAGTATTGATCCACAGATTTCTCAGATTACGCGGATGCAGCGCGTTGAGCACGGAGCATTTCGCATTTGGCATTTGCAACAGGAATTTTCGCCACAAAGGCATAAAGGCGCAGCAACAGTATTGGTCAGTATTAACAGTATGGATCAGTATTAACAGTATTGATCGGTATATTCAGTACCTGCCCCAAGCAGCGGAAATCATTGCTTCCCGTGCGCGCCGGGGCGGTCCACTCAACAGGGACCCCAAGCAGGCTGGCGCGCCGTTACGGTGCCCCTGTGTTTGCAATGCGATGGCCACTTCACCGGCACAGTTCCCGCGCCGCCCACATCATTGAAAATTGGCCGTGCAGATTCCCGGTCTGCTTGGGGCGGCTGAGGTAATAGCCCCAGTTGTTGGCGTGTTCGGTGAGAATACACACGTCACGCACGTTGTATTTGCTGTCCAGATGGCGGCACAGCGCCAGCCATCCTTTTTTTACGGCCGTACGATATTTCTTGCCATGCAGCCAGCCATGGTTCACCCCCGTTGCCAGGGCGTAGGTGAACATGCCCGTGCAGGAGGATTCGTTCCACGCTTTGGGGTCATTGACCACTTGCCGCCACATGCCGTCTTTGGCCTGATATGTAAGCAAACCAGCCATCATGGCCTTGTAGCTTTTCATGATTTTTCCATATCCCGGCATTGTTGCGGGCAATCCGGTGACAGCCTCCGTCAGAGCCGAGGCCATCCAGCCATCGCCGCGTCCCCAATACACATGGGCTTTGATGCCATGAAAAAATAATCCGTCCGGCTGCTGAAAATCTCGGATAAACAACAGCAATTCCCGTATCGCCCGCCGGGCATAGCGCCGTTTATGCGTGATCTGCCAGGCGTGGATTTGTACCGCCGCGAGCTTGAACGCGCCATCCAGATAATAATTGGTTTCCGGGCTTAGTTTGCCGGCAATGGGTTTATTCCATTGCGCATTGGCAAACCTCATGCCTAATTTCAGATACGGCTTTAAACCGGTCTGCTGATAGATTTCCAGCGGTAGAAGACCAAAGACACTGTTGTCCACATTGACCGGTGGTGGAATATATTTGCGGCCACGCCGTGTGAGAATCACCGCATAACGCTTGACCACCGCCGCAAGCAGCCGCTTGTGACCCAGGCTGCCGGTAAATCGGGCGGCCGCGTAACCCGCGCAGCTTTCCATGTAGGAAAAGCCGTGGGCCATGGCAAAATGTTTCCGCGCCAGAAGATTCCGCACCAGTTTGACTCCCACCGTGCCCGGTGCATCGCCCTTGGGCCATGGCCCCCATGTGCCTGCCGTTGTCGCCGCGCCACAGACTGCAACGCGCAGGGACAGCAGCATGACGGATACAAGCAGCAATAAACAATAACGTCGCACAGTCATGATCGCACCATTCCTGGTTCAAGAAAACATATTGACAGCAACCGCGCCGTCATGATCAGCGCATGATAACGCCGAAATTTAAATTCGCCCAATTCGGCTCGTCGCGATTCGGCGTGGCAATTGGTTTTCGAGCCGGGACGACAGGCGTTGCTCGATCTGAGTAAAGTGTTAATGGAATTCCGTTTTGTATTCGCAACGGGGCAGCACCGGCACGGTCAACCCAACGGTGGGGTAGCTGGTCCCCAAACCCGCCCAACCGCAATCGAAAAATATCGGATATATTGCCACGAACCGCCGCATATTCCGGAATATGTTGAAAATCGAGGACGCCGCAGACGGCCGTTTGCCGCCCCAATGCGCTGCCGGCGGAGTTTCCAAACAGGCTCTGAGCCTGAGCAGGAGAGAAAACCGCTGATAACGCGGATGCCGCGGATACGAAGGGGGGAATGTCCTTGCTCGTGACGCAACCGCTCAGTTCGATGGAGGTCCCATATTCAAGTCAGCGTCTCCGTCCAATGAAACCCATCATCGATTATCCGCGTTATCCGCTTAGAGAGTTTACCCCGTGCGCGCCGGGGCGGTCCACGCCCGTGTTTTCAAACAGGCTCTCAGGTATCCGTTTGCCGCACAAGTGTTAAAGGCGTACAATTTCAGCGGTAATCAGATGGGCCGGTTGGACTTGTCTATCAAAGATGCCGCCAGTTGCCGAGGTCATTAAAGTTCATCGCCTCGGTCTGATTGAACCCGCCACGGCATGCGGGGGCGGCTCATTGGTGTAACGGGGTGTACATGCAGCTTTCCAAACGCACGCAATATGGAATTCGTGCACTGATCTGTTTGTGTGAAGCGTATCCCAGGGGCTACATCCAAACGCGGGAGCTTGCCGCCCGGGAAGGTTTGCCGCCGAAATTTCTTGAATCCATTTTGTCGTCACTGGCACGCGGTAAGTTTTTAATTTCCAAAATAGGATCCATGGGAGGCTATCGCCTTGCCCGCAGTCCGGAGAACATTATAGTGGGGGAAGTTATTGGCCGGCTGGAAGGCAAGAAGCTCACGCAGGAAAATGTTGAACTTCATGACGACATGAAGCCAGGGGAAATGGCTGTGGAAATATTGCAAACCCGAATTTCCGCCGCCATGTGTGAAGTTATGGATTCCACAACGCTCGCGACGCTTGTGGAACAGGTCAACCAGAAAAGTCGCGGGGGGCAGATGTACTATATATGACACCCGGACCCGCACCATCTTCGCCCGGTTTATCGCCGGGAAACGCGCCTAAATTGCCCCAGTCCGGCGGATTTCGCCGGCACCTGCAGTCGGTATTCATCGGCGGTTTTGTCGTTCTCATACCGCTGCTGGTCACGCTCTACATTGTGAGTTTTATTTACCACTTTGCCACAGGGTTTTCATATCCCGTCGCGCAGTGGATGCTCAAGTCCAATGTCTTCGGTCGCATTGCGCCGATTGATACCACCAAAGCCACGGGGTATCTGGCTCCCGTATTGGCTGTGGTGCTCACTGCGGGATTTATCTACCTCATTGGCGTACTGAGCACGTTTGTCATCGGCCGGCAGATTCTCAATGTGGTGGATCGCTTTATTGAAAATTTGCCGCTGCTGAAAGGTATTTATGGTACCACCAAGCAGGTCATCGGCGTGTTTCGTCAAAGCGGCGGGGGAGCCGGGTTTCAGCGCGTGGTGCTCGTGGAATTCCCACGCCAGGGACTCTGGACCATCGCCTTTGTCACCAATGAAATCACGGACACATCGCGTGGAGAAAAATACGTCACGATATTTATCCCCATGACACCAAACCCGACCAGCGGATTTTTTCAGATGGTGATGGAGCATGAAGTTCGCAACACGGATTGGACCGTGGATCAGGGCATTAAAATTGTTTTAAGCGGTGGCCTGCTGGCACCTACAGAATTGAACTTCGGCGACACGACATCCGTACCCGCAGTGCTGAAAACTGACGATGTCCCGTTGACCTGAACGATGCCGATACAATATCCCGCAGCGTGTCACGATCGGGCAATAGCATCATTGCAACGCGCAAGCACAAAATCCGATTTCAATTCAATGATTCAATATTGACCCTGGGAGCGGAAAGCAGAATTCCCGCGGCCACAACCGCTAAAATGGCGGCATAGCCATACGCCCAAACCCATGATGCCTGAATGTTGTATAGCAACCCCATGAGGATGTTGGCGAAAAACAGGCCCAGGCTGCGCGTGGCGGTTAATGCGCCCATGCCGCCGCCGGTTTTTTTCTGCGGGATAATCAGCGAAATAATGGTGGGTTCCAGCGTTTCAATTACGCCCAGGGCCAGCCCCATCAGGGCCACAACCGGGTAATACAGGAACGCGGAGTTGTGCAGTGTGCTGACCACCGCCATGCCCGCCGCACCGATTCCACCCGCCAGATAACCCGCCAGAGCCAGAGCTTTCACATTGCGCTTATTAAATTTGCCGACCACCAGTCCGGTCAGGGCCGATACGCCAAAAAATACGACATATGCCAAAACCGCCAGGGCCCGGCTGCCGGTGGCCTGATCAACCGTTAGAATCGGAAAGCCGAAACTAAACGAGCTGAACCCATAAAGGCCGGTGGCCCAAAGCAATCGGTAGTACAGCCCGCGATTCCCCGCATCACTTGCCGGGGCGGATGTTGGCGTGACGGAAGACGGCGGAACAGGTTCTTCAATTTTCTTACTGCGCACCATGGCCAAAACCGCACTGGAACAAAGCAGTGGAATAATGGTGATCAGAAAAATGATTTTTAGCGGCGTGCTTCCCCAAATCAGGATCATTGCGCCAGTGGCGGCAAGAAAGCCGCCCCCGATATCCAGCGCGTGCAGAAAACCGAATGCGCGGCTGCGGTTGGTGCGGGAAACCATCTGCGCCATAAGCGTGCGGCGGGGTGGGGATCGGAAATTTCTGGCCCACCAGCCACCGGCAAACAGAGCCACCGCCGTTACCGGCGTGGCGGCCAATCCGGCAAGTGACAAAAGCGGAATAAATAAATTGCCTGTAATGGCCATTTTTTTATGACCATAACGGTCGCCCAGTTGCCCGCCAATTAAACCGAATATTGCGCCAGGTCCATAACTGATGGCCGTTGCCAAGGCAAAAACCCAGACCGCCGCGTGCAGATTCATTACCAGAAAAAGGGGAAATATCGCCAGCACGGCCTGATAACCCAGATCGGCAAAACATGCCGACAGACATATAAACAGCACATCGCGTGTGAGCCATGTGCTGTTTGTTTCTGATGTTGCGGCTATTGCATCATTCATAACACGGGTTTTACGGCCATAATCGTTTCAGGTCAACCGTACGATGTGATATTACGGGATATCGGGCCTGTGGCCGCTTCCGCAACATGCCTGCGATTGCTTGCGAACACCATGAGCAGATTACCCGTGAGTAATGACTAAAAGGGTTCGGGCCACGGATTTCACGGATGACCCGGCGCGGCGAAGCCGCAATTAAACATCACATAGCCGCCGGCTCTGCCGGCGGTAACCGTCCGCCAAAGGTGTGGTGTGCCGAGCTGGGAATTCTTCGCAGACCGCGAAGAATTTCACAGATTGTGACACCGATACGGAGACGAACAATTGATCACGTCGCGCCGGCAGGGAATCTGGAAGGTAAGCCGGCGAGCCTGCTCGCCGCTGCTTGAGATTCCCCGGCACGCCGGGCCAAGGCTTCAAATGCTAAATTCCAGGTTCGAGATTCCAGGTTGCGGGTACTGAAGAAACTGCTAATACCGCTAATACTGACAATACTGACAATACTGACGATACTGACAATACTGACAATACTGACAATACTGATAATACTGATAATACTGACAATACTGTCTCCGTGAAACCAGTGGATTGGAATTCTGAACCTGGAACCAATACGGTTTTCACGCGTCACTGCAAGCCCGAGTTCATGGGGGCTGATGCTGCACAATGCCGCACCTTGTCGCACGCGTGCCGGCAGGCTGCCCGGCGGAAGAGTTGATGCAGGGTGGTTACGATTCCCGGGCGGTTACAAATCGGGCCATATCAATGAGAATCTGCCGGATTTCCGACTCCGGCAAATCCGAAATAGCCGCAATGGCCTGATCGACCAGTTGCTGCGCACGGTTGCGGGCGTACCGCATTGATGGGCTGGGGATTAACAATTGCCGCGCATTGTCGATGCGATCGGGGGCATCCGATTCAAGCAGGCTGATCAGCAATTGCTGGTGGGTGGGGGCGGCGGTGGCCAGAAAATGTATCATCGGCAAGGTCAGCTTGCCTTTTTCAATATCGGTCCCCAATGATTTTCCGACCGTTTTCTGCTGTCCCGCAATGTCCAGCAGATCATCGACAATTTGAAATGCCATGCCCAGATCCCGGCCATAATTGCCCAGTGCCTCAACCGTTGTCGCATCCGCATCCGATGCCCAGGCTCCCAGCCGGCACGATGTTTCAATCAAACTGGCGGTTTTCCGGTAAATAATGTCAAAATACGTTTTTTCAGTTAACGCCCAGTTTCCGCGGTTAAAATTCTGCGTCAGTTCACCTTCGCAGACAACATTGGTGGTGCGGCCGATGGCGCGCGACGCAATCTGGCTGTCCAGTGAACTGCAGAGATGATACGCGTGACTGATTAACAGATCGCCAAGCAAAACCGCGGCCTCATTGCCGTGCAGATGATTGATCGTGGCACCACGCCGCCGGATTTCCGCATTATCCAGTACATCATCATGGACCAGTGTGGCAACGTGTACCATTTCCACCACCGTGGCAATGGTAACATGGGTCTGCCCCAGCGGCTGGCCATTGTTGCGGGCCGCAAGGCCGGAAAGGAAAACCAGCACGGGGCGCAGCATTTTGCCGCGGAATCTTTCAACATGATTGGAAAGTTTCTGCACATGATCCAGCTCGCTGGCCAATTCGCGAGCGAAAAGGTCGTTTACCTGCGCCAGGTACGGCTCAATTAGCTGCAATGTAATCGGGCCAGCCAGTGTGACCATAAAAAGCTCTCCACGAACGGGGCCGGAAAAACCATCCCAAAATCCTGACCTACGGCCAAATGACCGTTCAATTGTTATTGAAACTATAGAAAATTTTGACAGGAAAGTCCAGTGTCTCGGCAAACCGGGGCAAAATCAGCCAATCAACGGGCAGTATGTTAGCGTCGCGCTAAAAAAATGCAATGTCTTCTCCTTCTTGCGTTTCTGGAACAAAGCCAAACCCCACCCCGCGCGCCGGTACCGCCCTTCCCGCAGGGGACCCGACGAATGACCGCCACGTTTTATCGCCATCGCCTT
>JAJYZY010000126.1 GCA_021799715.1 Planctomycetota bacterium
GTGGCGCGTGGCCCATGGGACGGTGGGATGGGGACCTTTATACCAGGGGCGATTCAAGAGCTTTCCGGTGCAGTCCGGATCGCACGTGCTCATGGTGAGCCGGTACGTGGAACGCAACGCCCTGACGGCGGGGGTGGTGAAACGGGCCCAGGATTGGCGTTGGGGGAGCCTGTGGCTGCGGCAGCACCAAAGGACGGCGGATGAAACGACGCAGGCGTTACGGGGGATGCTCTCGCCAGGACCGGGAGGCCGCTGGCCGGAAGTGCGAGACTGGACGAAAGCGGTGAACCAGTCGCAGACGAAGCAGGAACTGGCTCGCCTGGAGGCCAGTGAGACGCGTGGCCGCCCGCTGGGGGAGGAGAAGTGGCTGGCCCGGACGGTGGAACAGTTGGGGCTGGAGCACACGGTCCGCCGTGAAGGGCGGCCGGCAGGGACGCAGCGTGAGGGCCAATCATGACAATACAATATGCGTCCCCGTTTCGCTGCCATTGCCTGCCGAAGCCGCAGAGCGGCAATCCAAGCGTTTACGGGTACCAGAAGGCAAGATGGATGAAGCAGGCGGAAAGAAATCATTGCGGGGCGTTCTGGCGGATACCACGCTTTGAATTGCAATTTTGGAGACAAATAAAGCTGTGAAAACTCCCGAGGATCGAGGGTCCACAACGGAAGGCGTCGGCGTATCGCCTTCACTGGGACCAGTTTTGGAACATGAACAATTAGCTGCCCACGCCACACTTTTCGGGCGCGATGTTTGGCGGTTGGCCGGACTGTCGATTGGTATTGGGGCGGTGGCGGCGGTGGCGGCCATGGTGTTGCTGCGATTGATCGGGTTGCTGACAAATCTCTGCTTTTATGGTCGTTTCTCTTTTTCTTTTGCCGATCCGACAACCGCATATCTGGGGCTATGGGTCATTGCGGTGCCCATTGCCGGAGCGTTGATTGTCGGCGTGATGGCCCGTTTCGGCCACCCGGCCATCCGCGGCCACGGTATACCGGAAGCCATGGAAACCATCCTGACAAATCAAAGCCGCATTCCCAAACGTCTAACCCTGCTGAAACCCATTTCCGCGGCTATCAGCATCGGCACGGGCGGCCCATTTGGTGCCGAAGGTCCGATCATTGCGACCGGGGGAGCCTTTGGCTCTCTGGTGGGCCAGATTCTGCGCTCCAGCGCCGATGAGCGCAAGATTCTTCTTTCAGCCGGCGCGACGGCGGGCATGGCGGCCACATTCGGATCGCCCGTGTCGGCCGTACTTTTGGCAATTGAACTTCTGTTGTTCGAATTTCGCGCCCGATCACTGGTTCCGGTGGCTTTGGCCAGCGCTACCGCGGCGGGTTTGCGGATTATATTTATGGGTGATAAACCCATTTTTGCCATGCCCGATGTTGGACCCGCGAACCATTGGTCACTGATCATATACGCGGTTATCGGTTTGATTGCGGGCGTCGCCTCCGCCGGTGTCACCCGCATGTTGTATCTGGTGGAAGATGCCTTTGAAAAATACAGTCATCTGCATTGGATGTGGTGGCCCGCGCTGGGCGCGGTGGCAGTGGGGGTCTGCGGTTATTTTGACCCGCACACCATGGGTGTCGGTTATGATAACATTTCCCACCTGTTGACCGGCTCAATGGCGATAAAAGCCATTCTGCTGCTGCTGATTTTAAAATGGATTTCGTGGACTGTGGCGCTGGGCAGCGGCACGTCCGGCGGCACACTGGCTCCATTGTTTACCATGGGCAGCGCGTTGGGGTTGCTGCTGGGCATGGCGGCATTGCATCTATTTCCCAATTCGGGCGTGGATGTGCAAGTGGCAGCGCTGGTTGGCATGGCGGCGCTATTTGCCGGCGCATCGCGGGCGTTGCTCACGAGCATTGTTTTCGCATTTGAAACCACCATGCAGCCGCACGGTTTGCTTCCCTTACTGGCGGGCTGCACAACGGCTTTTCTGGTTTCCTGCCTGTTGATGCGTGATACGATCATGACGGAAAAAATTGCGCGGCGGGGTATCCGCGTGCAGACGGAATATTCAACAGATTTTCTGGATCGTCTTTTTGTGCGTGATGCCTTCACCCGCGACGCCGCCTGCCTGGATGGTTCCCGGACTCTCGCCGATGCGCGAGCCTCTATTTTTTCCGAACGGCCGCTGCTTAAACACCATGAATTTCCGATTATTGACGGTGACAACAGGCTCATCGGGGTGCTGTCGTGCCGGGAACTTCTCGATGCCCGCGTTGATCCGGCAGCTCCTTTGCGTTCCCTGATTACCCGCAAGCCGATTGTCATTGAACTCGACAGCCCGTTGCGCCTCGCGGATAGTCTGATGGCGCGTTACAACGTGGGCCAGTTGGTCGTCACCGATGCGGAAAAGCCGGACCGGGCCATTGGTGTGATTACCGAGTCCGACATCCTTGCTGCGCACCGACGCACCGGCTGAATCTTTTATTTATATGTACCGCGCAGGCTGATTTGCGAGTGTCCGAGGCGTCCCGCACATTGCAATAAATTTGCCAAAAAAAATGTTTCACCGCATCATCCGCCTGTGTGGCGCGTTTGGTTCATTGAGATCGTGGTCTTGCGTCGGCGGGCGGTAGAGTCCACAATCTGAATTATTGATGTGAATTGCAGGGTAAGTCCCTGGCAAGCGCGGAGAATTAATGTCGCAAAACGCCGTTCAACGCATTCCCGCGGATACGCCGCTGCTGCAGGATTTTCCGCCGCTGCTGCGGAACCGAAATTTCTTCCTGCTCATGAGCGGCTACGTGGTATCCGTCATTGGCGACCGTGTGCATTTTCTGGTCATGCTTGAATTGCTTTGCTATGTGGTGCTCAAACGCCATGTGGAATCAGCCCAACATGCGGCACAGCTTAACTTGGCGATGTTTCTTCCATTCCTGCTTCTGGCTCCGTTGGGCGGGGTGATTTCCGACCGGTTGCCGCGACGCTGGGTCATGATTTCCTGCGATCTGGTGCGAAGCGTCATTGTCATTATCGCACGAACCGTGCTGCTGGTGGCGGCCTACCACAGCTCGTTGTCAACCGGAACGCTTCTGGTGATGTTGTTTGGTTCGGAAATTATCCTCTCCTGCTTTGGCGAAATGTTTTCGCCGGCCCGCGCCGCCATCGTGCCTAATCTGGTGCATCCAAAGGAATTGCTGCAAGCCAACTCATTTCTTTCCGTGGCCGGGACAATTTCAACGCTTCTGGGGTTTATCCTCGGTGGATTATTGCTGAAATTCGGTCTGGATATCGCCATGTACGTCGATGCGGGAACTTACTGCCTGTCCGCCTTTGCGGTATTTTCCATGCGGCTGCGGCCTGGCATGGACCGCCCGGACCCGGTGCGTGGAGTCAGCCACAATAATCTTTTCAAGGAATTAAAACTCGCATTGGGGTATCTGAAAGTACACAAGCATCCGCTTCAAGCTATCTTGCTGGAGTTGGCGTTCACCACCGCCAGCGCGGTGATCCTCAATTGTATGCCCGCGATTGTTACGGCCCGATTTGGCCTTTCCAACAGCGATTTTGCTTATTTTCTCGGTGTCGCCGGAATCGGCATGATTGTCGGAGCAGTGCTGGTCAGCCGGGCGCGCAACGGTATTCCCAAAGAAATCGGCATCGGATGGTCAACGATTGCCATCGGCGTGGGATTGCTGATGGCGGCGTGGGCGGCGCACTGGGAAACTTTTCTGGTGTGGCTGACGGTTGCGGCAATGTTCGGTGCCATCATGTTTATAACGGTCGATACCCTGCTGCAGCGGGTGGTGCCGGACTATATCCGCGGGCGCATCATGGGAGCGCGTGATCTGATAACGACGTTCGGGTTGCTGGTACCCACCGTGCCCATCGCGTTCTGGAAAAATGTCGATTCCTACATTATGAACATCATTGTGGGTACCGGTGTGGTGATCGCCGTTCTGGGGCTGTTTCTGCTGATCATTTATTACCGTCGCCAGCCGTTCCCGATTTCATCGGCGGTGGCCCGACGACTGGCGGCTGTTTACATGGAATTATGCCATCGGTGGAAACGGGGCAATGCCTGCCGCATTCCCGTAACCGGCCCGGCTATTGTTGTCTCCAACCATGGCTCCATATTGGATCCGCTGGCTGTGGGAATAGGCAGTCGGCGGCGTCTGGTGCGATTTCTCATATCCCACAAATATTTTGATTTGCCGTTGTTAAAGCATCTTTTTTCTGCGTTGGGCTTTATTCCTGTCGATCGATCCGCCCCGGATACCGCTGGTATGCGCGCGGCTTTGCGAGCGTTAAAAAGCGGCGATGTTGTGGGGATATTCCCCGAAGGTGATATTGGCCGCCACCTGTTGCCGCGTAAAGGCGAAAGCGGAGCGGCCATTCTGGCGTTGGCGACGGGAGTTCCGGTTATTCC
The DNA here is from genome assembly GCA_021799715.1 of Planctomycetota bacterium. Next base: position 4,386 of record JAJYZY010000126.1, read on the forward strand.
CGCGTACATTGCCGGCACACATCCGCATGAAAGCTTCATCAAGGACTTATTGCGTCCGGCAAAGGTGCGTGTTTATTATGGTGCGCCGCTGGATTTTGGCGGCTCAAGCGCGCAACGCAAAGATGCAGCGGTAATTGATGACGTTACAGCGCAAATTATGCAGGCGATTGCCAGACTTAAAGATCGCGCTGATGCTGCCGCATTGGAATCGTGTGCCTCGACTATGCGATAACCCGCATCGGTGTTGGCACAAGCCGAATTGCGTATTGTGAAAGAACATGGCGATGAACACCTTGCTACGCCCACTGGGAACAACGGAAATTTTTATTACGCCGATTATATTGGGCGCATGGGCATTGGGGGGGTGGATGTGGGGCGGGTGTGACGAACAGGATTCAATTGGTACCATACGCGCGGCCTTGGATGCCGGGATAAACTGCATCGATACAGCGGCAGTATATGCTCAGGGTTATAGCGAAGAGCTTGTAGGCCGGGCTATAAAAGATATTCCACGGGATCAGGTGATAATAGCCACAAAATGCGGCAGGCGGTGGGATGACCCCGAACAACGCGGCTCCAACGCGCTGGAAACATTGGATCGTACCGGCAGTCCGATTACCATTCGCAGCAATTCACGCGCGGATAGTATCGTTTTCGAATGCGAACAGAGTCTGAAACGCCTGAGCACAACTTACATTGATCTTTTCCAGATTCACTGGCCGGATTTGACAACGCCCCTGGAGGAATCTCTGGCGGCGATGGATCGGCTGCGTCGCGAGGGAAAGATCCGGGCAGTCGGCGTAAGTAATTTCAACATCGACCTGCTTAAACAGGCCGCCGCAATAATACCGCCGGCCAGCATACAGCCCCCGTACAGTCTGCTGCGCCGTGATATGGAAAGAGATATTATGCCGTTCTGTGTTGATCAACACATCAGCATATTGGCTTATTCACCGTTGGAGCGGGGGCTGCTCACAGGGAGCGTCACTCCCGACAGGCAGTTTGCCCCGGGGGATCACCGGATAAAGCACAAATTGTTTGATGCGGCAAACCGCAGGAAAGTCATGTCATCGCTGGAAAAAATCCGCCCCATTGCGGACAAATATGCGGCCAGTCTCGCGCAGGTGGTATTGAATTGGACCATCGCGCAACCCGGCGTTACCGCTGCAATTGCCGGTGCCCGCAATCCGCACCAGGCCGGCCACAACGCGGGTGCCATGGCTTTTGAACTCACCGAGGAGGACATCCGGCACGTCCGGGCCGCCTTTGAGTGATACACTGCCCGGTTCGCGCGGCCCGAACCTTCATGGATGCCCGCAATCGTTGATTTCCACTATCCACCGCAGGCGTATATGATTCGCCCGGTTTTGTCCGAGGCGTTTTGGTATGAGCAAAACAAGAAAGGAACCGCAATGGTTGCGATTTGGCACTGGGGAAGGGTACTTTGACCGCAGCCATCGCCCGTTGCAGTGCCTGATATTTATTGCCCCGTTATTGGTTATTTATCAGGTCGGCGCCGTGTTGCACCCATGGAGTGCGGTGCACGGACAAACACACAATATCATCGCCTTTGAACTGATGCTCAATTTTTTCTCGCTGTTTGGTGCGGTGGGAAGTTATTTACCCCCATTGGCGGTGGTGGCAATTCTGCTGGGTTGGCATGTGGCCCGCAAGGATCCGTTAAAATTTGAACCGGGCCTGTATTTGGCCATGGGGGCCGAGAGTTTTCTCTGGGCGGTGGCGCTGGTGATTTTATTTCTCGCCGTGGCCCATGGCATGGCCATGGCCGCCGTAAACCACCCAGTCGCCCATGTTATGGATAAACTTTCCTGGCAAACGCAGGTGGTTTTATCCATTGGCGCGGGAATTTATGAAGAACTGCTGTTTCGCCTGGTGTTGATAACCGTATTGAATATGATTCTTGTGGACCTGTTTGGAATGTCCGTCGCGAAGGCGATTCCGGTGATTATTATCGCCTCAGCGGTGTTGTTTTCGCTCTATCATTTTCTGGGCAATGAGCAGCCGACGTGGGGGGCGTTTATCATCCGAACCATCGCGGGAATCTATTTTGCCGGGATATTTATTTTCCGAGGCTTCGGCATTGATGTCGCCACGCACGCGGGCTATGACCTGATGGTGGTGGGGTTGGATATTTTATCGCATCATCACGGATGAAACATTGCCGGATAATTAACAGGTCATGCGGTAAGTGATCTCCCCGGTGAACCGCTTTCAATCGTGTTGTACCGAAGTAGAATTGTCACCCCTTAGCCGAAATAGAAGTGTCACCCCTTGGTCTGGTGTATACCAGGCAGAATGGAAAACTTACTTATGTCGG
>JAJYZY010000013.1 GCA_021799715.1 Planctomycetota bacterium
GCCCTCCAGCAGCGTCCAGGGGAATTCATCGCCGCGCACAATATGCTTAAGGAACATTTCCCACTGAATCTTGAACGCATTATCGTACGATTGCTGCGCGGGAACCTCACTCCAGGCATCAAAATGATTCAATGGGCTGTCAATATCCGGATTCCACACCGCGCGGGGCGTGCCATTTAGTTGTTGCAGGACGCAGTTGCGCAATGTGGCCACCGCGGAACCTTGCGTGCCATCGACCTGCAGGGTCAGCAGATCGTCGCGTCGCACGCGCACGGTCCAGGAACTGTTCATCTGGCAAATCACGCCATTCGGAAGTTCAAAGGTCGCATACGCCGCGTCATCTGCGGTGCAGGTGAATGGTTTGCCATTCTCGTCGTAACGGGTTTTCAGATGCGTTGCGCCCAGGCAGGAAACCGCCTTGACCCCGCCGAAAAGATTATCCAGCAGGTATCGCCAATGGCAAAGCATATCCAGAATTATCCCGCCGCCATCTTCCTTGCGGTAGTTCCAGCTTGGGCGCTGTGCCGCTATGGCACCGCCGTCGAAAACCCAGTACCCGAATTCACCACGAACCGAAAGTATTTCCCCAAAAAAGCCGGTCTTAATCAACTGCTGCAACTTTAACATGCCGGGCAGAAACAATTTATCCTGCACCACCCCATTTTTCACGCCGGCTTTTTTTGCCAGTTGATACAACTCCATCGCCTCCGCCGAACTCACCGCCACGGGCTTCTCACAATAAACACTCTTGCCCGCGGCGATCGCCTGTTTCACCGCTGCCGCCCGGCGATCCGTTGTTTGCGCGTCAAAATAAACGGCAAAATTCTTATCCGCCATGACCTTTTCCAACTCCGTGGAAATGGCTTTTATGCCCGTGGCGGCAGCCAGTTGCTCAAGTTTGGATTTGTTGCGCCCGACAAGAATCGGATCAGGCATAATCCATTCATCATCATTAAGTTTCACGCCTCCCTGCTTAATAATGGCCGCAATTGAACGATACAGGTGCTGATTGGTGCCCATGCGTCCCGTGACGCCGTTCATAATAATTCCAACCCGATGAACTTTCATGTTTCCACGCTTCCTTAAAAATAAACGATTCTCAAATTGTACCAGAATTTTCAAATCCCGCGACTCTCGATCCGCACCCCCACACCCAACGCCTTGCGGATAATGCCGTCAGCGTCTATGTTTCCACATTGTCGGAAGTATCGCACCGGACAGTGTTATGGCCGTTCAGTTTGTCATTGGTCGCGCGGGCACGGGAAAGACGCAATACTGTGTTGATGCGCTTTCCGCTGCTTCCACTGCCGATCCACTGGGGCCGCCGCTTTTTTGGATTATGCCCGAGCAGGCGACGTTCATGTCGGAACAAAGACTGATCGCCGCTCCCGACTTTTCCGGCAGTTTCCGCATCCATGTGGTAGGATTCCGTCAATTATGCCGCTTTCTGGCAACCGAATTGAAGCTGACACCGGGGCGGGAAATTTCTCCCATTGGCCGACAATTGCTGCTGGCCCGGACGGTTCACGCCTGCCGTGATCGGCTGACTGCCTATCAGAAAGTGGCAAGTCTGCCGGGATTCCTCGCAAGTCTGGACAGAACGCTCCGCGAATTAATTCAAGCTCGGCAAAGCTCTGAACAACTGCGGGTGGCCGCCAGAAAATTGCAAGCGGAATTGCCGCAGAATCTCGGGCATATTGGCGGCTCGCTATTAGCCGATAAGCTTCACGATCTGGCCTTGCTGCTGGAAACCTGGGACCATGTCCGCCCAGCCAATGACTTTGACGCTGAAATGTTGCCGACAATTATTGAAAATGCCATGGCCCGCGTTGAGCGCCTGAAGGGCACATCGGTGTATGTGGACGCATTCAGTTCCATGAGCGTGATGGAGACGGAGCTTCTGTCGCTGCTGGCAAAAAAAGCCGATACCGTGGTCATCACACTGCTGGCAGATCCAGCCAGCCCGGTATTCAGCGATCCGTTGGCAGCACCAGCCGCATTAGGTGTATTTCACAGAACTGAGCAATTGTATCAACGATTGATGCGACAATTTCAAATATCCGGTGTCATGGTTGAAAATCCGATATTTTTACATACTCCTCATCGCTTGCGCCGATGTCCGGCGTTGGCGCACCTGGAGTCACAGCTTTTCAATGGTGATTTTAACCCCTCGACCCCGATAACATCGGATCAGGCGATAGAATTGCTGGCCTGCCCATCGCCGGAGGAAGAAGTGCTTGACGCCGGGCGGCGCATTCAGGCGATGGTGGCCGGGGGGATGCGATACCGGGACATCGGCGTGGTGGTCACGGATTTGGCGGCTTACGCTCCGCTGATTGACACGACCTTTGCGGCATTAAAGATTCCGTTTTTTCTGGATCAACGGCAAAGCCTGAAATTTCATCCACTGGTAGATTTCTTGCGCAGCTTGACCACATTAATTCGAAGGGATTTTTCCCGCGCGGATATTTTGTCCCTGGTTAAAACATCCTTGACCGGCATGAATCGCGCCCAGTTGTACACACTGGAAAATTATTTTTTGGCCCACGGCATTCAGCGCGACACACTGGACTCGAACTGGCAATGGAAACAATTACCCGCGGACGAAGAAAATGACCAGCCTTCCGCGGATGACATAAAGAACCTGAAAGAAATTAATGCGACGCGAAGGCAACTGCGGCGCGCTTTGGAGCCGTGGATCACGCTGAATTTAAAGGCCCAAAATCCACAGCCGATCGCCGCATTTGCCGTATCGGTCATAACTGTTCTGGACTCCATGCATGTCGGCACAATCATGGAACAATGGATACAACAGGCGCTCTCCGATGGCTCGCCGGAACTGGCGCAAATTCATCAACAGGCCTGGTCGGAGTGTCTGGATATGCTCCGGGAAATGGCCGCACTTTCAGAGAATCATGCGCACAGCGCAGCGGAGTTTTCCCAATTATTACAAACGCTTCTGGACAATTTGACATTGGGCCTGATTCCGCCGGCGGTGGATCAGGTGTTGATCAGTTCCGCCCAGCGCTCCCGCCATCCGGAGCTTAAAGCTGTTCTTATCATCGGCGCGTTGGAAACAATGATGCCCCGAGTGGCCGCGGAAGATGGCATGATAAATAACGCCGATCGGCGTCAACTTAAGCCCATTCTCGGCGACGCGCTGAATCTGGACACCGCCGAAGATTTTATGGAGGCGGCATTTTTCGATTATGTAGCGTTTACCCGCGCGGCTGAGAAGTTAATCATCAGTTATCCCGCCGCCGATGCCGATGGGCGTAAAACGTCGCCCAGCATCTACATGAACCGCATAGGCGCATTATTCCGCGATGTTTCCACCACGTTTATGGAATCAGCCGATATCCGGTGGCCGGATTTTGCGGCCCTGGACGAACTGATCCGCTGGGTTCTTTTGGAAGCGGCGGATAACAGCCCCGGATTCTCCAGACGGCCTGATTCCGCCCGGATCGCTTTGGCACAGCAATGGCTTGCCGATCATGGCGATCCGGCGGTCCGCAGACGTTGGCAGCAGGCTTTGGCGGCACAAAATAGAGCAGCCATCCCACCGCTTCCCGAAGATCTGGGCCGATTGAGCCTTGGGCCCGCGGTATTCAGTGTCAGTGAATTGGAGACGTATGCCGCCTGTCCGTTACGGCATTTTTACCAGTACACGCTGCATCTGCGGCAGCGACCGCAATGGCAGATTGATGCGCGTAATCTCGGCATGATCTACCATAAGGCTCTGGAGGTTTTTTACCGCGCGGTCATTGATGGCTCACTGCCGTGGCCCGATTGCGAGGAAAAACAATTCACCAAAATACTTTCCGAGGCCATTGCGGAAAGCACCCGTGCCCTTGCGGCCGATGCGATTGCGGACGCATTGGAACTGCAGGCGATTGTTAAACCCATGCAGCGGCACCTGGGTATTATCCTTGAGGCACAACGCCGCGCGGCGCAAGGCAATCATCTTCGGGCTATCGCGACGGAACTGCGCTTCGGCAACTTTTCGGACAATTATGGGGCATCACCGATGTTATCGGCAATTGAGTTGGGGGATGCCGGCCAATCACTGTTATTGCGCGGCAAAATAGACCGCCTGGATGTTGCCCCTATGGGAAAGGCCATGCTCGTGGATTACAAATCCGGAGCCAAGACATTTCATTTCGGGTATTTTCTGCAAGGCCTGGATTTGCAATTGGTGGCCTACATGCTGGCGGTGCGCGGAAGAACAATCAACGGCAAAGGCCCGTTAAAACCGATTGCCGCATTTTATTACCCGTTGCGGCCGCCGGAAGTTTCAGCACCGACCGGAAAGGATCAGAGAACTTTGACCCCGGCGGATTCACAGTACTACAAGAAGTGCAAGCCAGATGGACCATTTGATAACAGCGCCATTGACATCCTGGATTCAAGTGTGGAAGCGGGCCAATCCAGTGCGTGGTTTAAAATTGCTTTGACAAAAGAGGGTAAACCGCACGCCATTGCCAATGGCGGTTTGGAGCACGAACTGTTTGCCGCGACGCTCAATGAGGGATTGCAGATCATGCGCAGGATCGCCCGGGAAATAAAGGAAGGTCATATTGCACCGTTGCCATTCAGGGCGGGCACGACCACACCCTGCGACACTTGTGACTTCAAAAGCATTTGCCCGTTTGACCGCCAACGCGGCATATACCGAAGTATCGAAACCGACGCCAAAACGGCTCGATCCGAATTCCAGGAAAAATTGACCTTCCAGGGTGTGGAGCAACAATGACCGGCCGAAACGACCACACGAAGCAATCCACCATTAAAGCGCCAACCGAAGCGCAGCGACGCGCCATTGCGCACCAATACGGTGAGATGGTTGTGCTGGCCGGGGCTGGTTCCGGCAAAACCGCGACGCTGGCTGAGCGTTGCGCCGCATTGGTAACACGGGGTTCGGAGCCTTGTGATGTGCGGGAATTGCTGGTTTTGACATTCACGCGTGAGGCCGCGGATGAAATGCGCAGCCGCATCGCGATGGCCATACGTCAGGCGGGCGGTCAAAGCGGTCATCCGTTCAGGTTCCGGCTCAATGAGCAGGCGGCATTGGCGGACACTGCGCAAATCAGCACATTCCACGCGTTTTGTAACTGGGTGGCGAAAACCTGGTTCATGTGTTGCCGCGTCGACCCCGGATTTACCCTGCTCAATGAGCACCAGTCCGCCTTGTTGCAAACCGACGCAATACGGGAAGCGGCCCGGACATTTATGGCCGCGGATCATCCGCAACACCGGGAGTTCATGGAAGTTTTTGATCTCTACGCGGGTGCCGCGCCGGAAAAACTTGAAACATTGATTTGGCCGGTCTTGCGTACCATGGATACGGTGGTTGATCCCGATGCATGGAGCCGCGATGCGGCAGAGGCCGGTGACCACGAAGTTCGAAAAACCATTGAGGCTTTCATCGGGCAAAAACAGCGACGGCTGAACGAATTGGCGTTGATGCTGGCAGCCAATGCCCAGGAGGCAAAGCTCTTTGACGCGGACAATAAGAAATCCATGTATGACGGATTGCTCTCCGCCGCGACCGCGGCACGGGAAGCGGCAGACATTCTGGAAAAGCCCATTGCCTCGGCGTGGCAAGCCGCACGCACAATTCTTGCCGCAGCGGCCTTTGCCAAACAGATTCGATTCACCGATGCTCTGGATCGCACTGAGGCCGACCACTTTAAGACTGGAACGTATCAACCACTGAAAGAGGCTTTCACCGATTTATGCAATGAACTAGCCGCCTCGGAAATCGCGACACTTCAGTTTCTGGAAGCCGCTAGCCGCAGGCGCATCGGGACCATTTTGACCTTTGTCGGCACTGTGCGGCAGGCGTATCAGCAACTAAAATCGGCTCAACAGCAGCTTGATTATTCTGATTTGGAACGCACTGTCATGACGGCGCTCTCCACGCCGGACAATGCCCTAAAGGCGATCCTGCACCGGCGATTTCGTCATATCCTGGTGGATGAATATCAGGATATTAATCCCGTACAACAGCGGCTAATCGAATTGCTTTACCGGGGTGAACAACCCATGGGCGGGTTAGCGCCCGGCTCGCTATTCGGCGTTGGTGATGTGCTGCAAAGCATTTACGGATTTCGGGGCAGCGAGCCACGAATCCTGCATGATAAGGTTGCAACACTCAAACAACATGGAAACGAAGCCCACGTCATAACCATGCGGGAAAACTTCCGCACCCTGCCGCCGCTGGTTGATGCCCTTAATGCCATTATTTTTCCAATGCTGCAAATGGTGGAGCCAGATTCGAGTTCCGGCGGGATTCCCATGGCCGCCTTGGCCGATCTTCATCATGGCCGCAAGGCCGGCGGCCCGGACGAATATCCGGGCATACCGGTGGAACTGCATGTGTTAACCAAATCAGATCAGGAATCCCATGGGAATGGTGATTCCGCGGATTTTTCCGCGGCCCCGGACAGGGACGATCCAATTGCGGAAATGCAGGCCGATGAACTGGAGGCCGCGCGAATCGGCGAGTTGATTCTGGAGATGCGGCGGAGCGACGGGATCGGCGGGCCTGAGCCGCGACGAACAGAGTTCAAGGACATCGCCATTCTTTTGCGTGCGCCGAGCCGCCGCGCACCGCATTACGTTCGAATACTCAACGCCATGGGCATTGCCGCCAATGCCGTTTTGACCACCGGCTTTTTCGAGTCCAGCGAGGTGCTGGAAGTGCTTGATATTTTGCGGGTGCTGGATAATCCGGCGCAGGATATTCCGCTGGCGGGAGTGCTGTTGGGGCCCATCGGCGGCTGCACGGTCGCCGAGTTGGCCCTTGTGCGGAAAGCGGTGAATGGACACATTCCGTTTTATCAGGCCGTAGAAGCTTTTGCTTCCCGTGTGGACCGCGACCCAGCCCATCGGGCGGCGGCGGAAAAAATAACCGGCGCACTGGCAATCCTGGAACGCTGGAGATCGTTGCTGCGCACGGAAACGCTGGTCAATGGATTGGCACGAATCCTGCGGGAGGCTGGTTTACTCAATCAGGCCGCCGCGACGCCCGGCGGGCACCAGCGCCTGGCGAATCTGGGGCTTTTACAGCAACGGGCGCTGGAATTTTCCGGGTCGGATTTACAGAGTCTGTCAAGATTTTTGAATTTTATTGAGCGATTGCAGGACGAACGGGATTTGGGGGAGGCGGCACCGCCGGCGGGCAACACGGTTCGAATAATGTCGATTCACGGCAGCAAAGGCCTTGAGTTTCCAGTGGTCTTCGTGGCGGGGCTGGGAACCAGCTTTAATAAACGTGATCTGCAGCAACGGCTGCTGGTGGATAGGGAAAAGGGCATCGGGATTACGGTTCTTGATGACAATGGAGTGCTGGCGCACGATTCGCCCAGGCGAGCGATTCTTGCCGAAGAGAAATGGGCCCGGCTGATTCAGGAAGAAGCACGCCTGTTGTATGTCGCCATGACACGGGCCAGGGATCGATTGGTGCTGGTCGGGCGAGCGGCGGAAAAATCCGTCGAAAAATGGTCCGGCGTTTCCTTGCCGGGATCATCCAATCGCCGCAAACAATTAACAAAATCCGCGAATTGTCCGCTGGCCTGGCTGGGTCCCATCTTCAGTCAGTATCGCAACACGCCGAACCAGAGCGAAACTCCGCCTCTTCTAGCCCTTCATCTGATATCCGAAAATATGGTAATGCATCGTGACGATGACACCGGGGGACATGCTCCGGAGTTTCCCCCCAACACAGCCGCGGAGAGCAAGGCAGAGGATATTGGCACTACCGCAGGCGATGGTGAGCGATTGACGACGATGTTCAACCGCATTACCAAGCCCTATGCTTTCACAGCATTCACACGTCTACCTGCGGTTGCCAGCGTAAGCCGACTGAAATCCCTTGGTCATGACGATTTTGAATCGCCCGCGTTTATCCTGGATGCTCCATCGCGCGGCATTGAATCGGATGGCACCGAAAAAGGTTCCGGGCTGGCATTGGGGCTAATCATGCACCGAGTAATGCAGCGCTTGGATTTAACGCACACCGGAAGCGAAACGTTGCTGGTGGAAGCATTAACTGAATTGCGGACGCTGGGCTATTTGTCCGCCGAGGAAATGACGCTGGTCGATCGTCAGGCGCTGCTCTGGTTTTTTGCCACGCCGTTGGGGCAACGGCTGCGCACTGCGGCACAAAAGTCGGGCCAACATCATCAGGTGCGACGGGAAATAAGCTTCCTGTGGTCGATGCCGGCTCTAAGCCTGCGGCTAAATGGTGCCGCGGCAACTGGAAATGCGGCAGTGCATGAAGCAACAAAACAGCCGGCCGCACCGGCGGGACAACTGGAACCGATGCTTATTCGCGGGACCATTGATGCACTGCTGATTGAACCGGATAATGTTGAAATTGTTGACTATAAAACCGACGCCCCGGAACTTATTGCTCAACGACTGGCGGCCTATCGGCAGCAGGTGGGGTATTATGCCAAAGCGGCAAGTGATATTCTCAAGAAGCCGGTTCAGCGCACTTCACTGGTATTTTTTTCCGCCCGGCAGATTGATGTCCAAACATTTTCATAACGGCGAATGGCAATGCGCGCAACTTCGGATCGGCGGATAAATTCGTTCAGGCTGGCAGGTCACCGCCGCTTGCCGTATCTTTATCCGCCGGATTTAGCATTGGAGTGGTCATGACGACACACATTGGATTGTTGGGATGCGGAACGGTCGGCGCAACGGTTGCTGAAATGCTGCTAAGCGAGCGGGCTTTACTCGAAAAGCGATCCGGCCAGGCGCTGTCGCTCAAGCGGATTTTAATCCGGGATGCCACAAAAATTCGCAATACCAGTATTCCTACTTCCCTGTTCACAACCAATGCCGATGATATTATAAAAGACCCGGCAATTAAGATTGTCGTGGAAGTCATGGGATGCGTCGAACCGGCCAAAACTTTGTCCATGCGGGCCATTAAATCCGGAAAATTGCTGGTAACCGCCAACAAACATCTCCTGGCGCTGCACGGGGTGGAAATATTCCGCGCCGCCGCGAAAGCGAACTCCTGTGTCTGTTTTGAGGCGTCGTGCGGCGGGGCCATACCAATTGTTCTGGCGTTGACGCGCGGCCTGGTCGCCAACGAGATCGATCAGGTGGTGGGCATTGTCAACGGTACTTGCAATTATATTTTAAGTGAGATGAGTTCCACGGGTAAAAGCTATGCCACTGCATTGGCTGAAGCCCAGGCCGCCGGCTATGCCGAGCCTGATCCAACTCTGGATGTAACTGGCGGCGACAGCGCGCACAAACTGGCGATCCTGGCATCGCTGGCGTTTGGCGTTCATGTGCCGTTTGAGCAGATTGCCGTCAGTGGAATTGATACCATGGACGACATGGATTTGCGGTTTGGGCGGGAATTGGGATATGTCTGTAAACTCCTGGCGATCGCGGAAAAGCATGGTAATGGGGTTTCGCTTCGTGTGCATCCGACATTTGTGCCGCAGAAACATCTGCTGGCCAATGTCAATGGCTCATTTAATGCCATTGCGGTGGTCGGCCATGCCAGCGGCCAGACGATTCATTATGGCCGGGGAGCCGGTGGGCGCCCCACGGCCAGTGCCGTTATTGCTGATATTGTTGAGGCGGCGATGGGAACCGCCCCGCTTCTCTTTAAACAATTGCCGCTTCTAACACGGCGCAGCACCGCCACGCTGGTACCCATGCACGACGTTTCATCCCGGCACTATTTGCGGATGATGGTTGATGATAAGCCGGGAATGCTGCATCAGATTACGGGTATATTGGGTAAGCGTGGAATATCCCTGGCCGCGATGGTGCAACATGAAGCGCACACGGATAATTTTGTACCCCTTGTGGTTATGACGCACGCGGCACCGGACGGCAAAATGACGGAAGCGGTGGAGAAAATTAACCGATTGCGGGGGATACGCGGCCCGACACGGCATATTCGCGTGTTTGATCCACCCCAATAGAAACCGTGGGGGCATAAGGTGATTGATATAAGTCCATTGGTAAAGGGAACCCCGGCTTATACACCCGTGAGTGCCGGGATACAACGTGATGCAAAATGCGGAGAAGCCGGACATACATGCCGCGACATCCCGATTCATCGGCTCAGAATTGACCGCAAGGGACACATTCGGTGGTAGAATACCACCAGCGTTAATGAAGGGGTTAAATTATTACCATGAAATATGCCATTATCATTCCGGACGGAGCAGCGGACGCCCCCATAGCTGAGCTCGGCGACAAGACACCGCTGCAAGCTGCCCGCAAACCGAATATGGACGCGGCGGCCCGCAATGGCCGCATCGGCACTGTCCGTACCACACCGCCCGGATACAGTGCCGGCAGCGATGTCTGCACCTTGTGCCTGCTGGGATACGATCCGACCGAATATCACCCGGGACGCGCCCCGCTTGAGGCGGCGGCGATGGGTCTTAAACTCGGCAGTTCGGAATGGGTCATGCGGTGCAATTTCGTGACCATTATTGACGGGAAAATGGTGGATCATTCCGCCGGACATATTAAAGATAGTGAAGGTCGCATCCTGTTGCAGGCGGTCGCGGATGCCATCGCGCCGGCGGGAACCGCAAGCGGCATCCGATTTCACCCCGGCGTAAGTTATAGAAATTTAATGACGCTTGCATCCGGTGATCTCAGCAAGGTAAAAACCACTCCGCCGCATGATATTCCGGATCAGGGAATCAAAGCGCATCTTCCGCGCGGTGCCGGGTCCGAGCAACTTATCGATATCATGAACAAGGCCCGCCTGGTGCTCAAGGACCATGAAGTCAATCTGGTGCGGAAGCAATTTGGCGAAAATCAGGCCACGGATATCTGGTTGTGGGGCCAGGGGCGCGCCAGGCATATTCCGAGTTTCAAGCAGCGTTTTGGGGTTTCCGGCGCTATGATCACCGCTGTGGATTTATTGCGCGGCATTGCCAACCTGCTGGGCTGGGAAAATATTCAAGTTCCGGGCATCACCAGCTATCACGATACCGATTATGCCGCGCAGGGGAAATACACGTGTGATGCGCTGGATGAATTTGATCTGGTCTGCTGCCATGTGGAAGCCCCGGATGAGGCCAGTCATCAGGCGGATTTTTCGACAAAAATTGCCAGCATAGAAGCGATTGATGAACATGTCGTCGGACCGGTAATCAAGAAACTTCAGACGTTTGATCAATGGCGATTGTTGATCATGCCGGATCATGCCACACAGTGTGCAACGCGCAAACATCATGAAGCCCCCGTGCCGTTTCTCATCACCGGTTCGCACGGAAAAAGCAGCATCGCCCGGGTTTATACCGAACAGGAGGCGCTGGAAAGCGACTTGCACATTGAGGCCGGATACGAATTAATGTCCTATTTTCTAACGATGGGAAAATCCTGAACCGCCCGCGGCGGCCATTGGCACTACGACGCCACCAATACTTTAGTCTGACTGGGCGCAATTTGCGCCCCGGAAGGCATATTGGCATTGGAGCCATTGTGGCCAGTGGTGGACGTAAGATAGACCGCGGGCTGGCCCTGGATTTTCACCTTCGTGCTCCCCTTTTTGAAAGCAACGGTCTGCATATTGGTGCCGGAAACCACGCCGCCCGCGGTTCCCGCTTCATCCCCCTGCGATTGTGACATCTGGGTATTTAGATTCGCGGCCTCTTTGCCGTCAAATTTTACCTTGGTGGCTGTCTTTTGCGCTTGCGCCAGATTTCCGATATTGGGATAGGGGATCGGAATGGGGCCGGCCGGCGACGGTGTCTTGCACACATCGGGCATGCCCATACATACACCGCCGCCTTTACTGGATGCTGGAAACATGTTGATACTCCTGATAGCGCCAGTGCCGATCAGCCAAGATGAATCTGATCCGCTTTGACCTTGAAATCTTCCCGGGTATTGAGATACGTATTTTGACTGCGGGTGTGCCAGGTGGATTGAATCATCATGCGCAGGCGTCCCGCGCAAAGCTGGCACAATTCTTCTACGTTTTGATACACATTTTTGCAACGGGAAACAAGCGTCCCGGTGGTGAAATCGGCGCGGTTGGATTTCACCTTGATATGCTCCAACTCACCGGTCAGCGAGGTGCCCTTCATGTCGGATTGATCGGCCGCCAGATTGTATTTGTCGGCTGTAACATTCACCTCCGGTGCAGTGAGGTCCGCATTGGATGACCGCAAGCACAATTTGGACATGGTCCCGCGCGCGGGATCATCAACTTTAATATCCACCTCCCGGCAAGCCTCAATGGCAACAGTGTTGGCTTCCATGCGAATCTGCCCGCCGGCCCTGAAAAGAATGTCATTGTCCGGGGCCAATATTTCCAGCCCACCGGAATCCGCATGAATCCGGGTTTGCCGCGTGCGCGGATTATACTCCAGCACCAGATCATGTTCGGGGGAATAAATCCGCACACATGCCTCCGCACCGGCGGATGGTATTTCGGCGCAGCCACCGCCGGGTAACGCTTGTCGGACAACGGCCTCCGCGGCCCGGGCGACATTTCGGAGGTCGGAAATAATTCCAATTACATATAAAGACTCCGCGTCCGTGCCGGCAACAAGCACCTGCTGCCCACAGAGCGGTAATTCACCGGATCCCACAGCCAATGTCGCCAGAAATTCCCTTTCAGCGAGATCGTCCGTAAAGCGGATTTTCACTTTACCGGCACCAGCATGTTCCAGCACCTCCGCGCACGAAAATTGCGGCCGTAAAGCGCTGGGGTCATGTTCCAAAATTCCACTGTGCATGATAAGTCTCCTTATTGCTTTTCTGTTTCGTGTTTTGGCGGTTGCCAATCTTCAGCCGCTGCCAGATCGGGGTCGGTGCGCTTCACATTTTCAAGATTAGCGCCATTCCAAATTGTTCCGATATCCGTGATTCGATGAAGATCGGCCTGCTTGAGATCAGCGGAGGAAAAATCCGCCTGGTTAAACGTACCGTAACTTAAGACACAATAGGCCATGCGTGCCTGCCGCAATATGACGCGAACCGCCTTGGCTCTGGTAAAGTCGGCGCGATCCAGCCGGGCACCGGTTAAATTTGCGCCATCCAGGGTCGCATCCTCGAATCTGGCGCAGCGCAGATCGGCTTTCTCCATTCGCGCCTCCGTGAGATTTGCCGCGGTGAAATCCGCCAGTTCGGCTTTTACCTCGGGCAACACCGCGCTGTTAAAATTTGCGGCTCTCACGTTGGCGCGGCTGATATTAAGCGATTCAAGATGGGAGCGACCGAAATCGGCTTTTTCCAAATCCGAATCCGAAAAATCACACTGCGGAATGTCCATATTCGAGCACTTCACCTGCTTCATGTTGCACTTGAAGAATATGGTTCGTCCCAGGCGGCTTCCGGTGAAATCGACTCCTTTGAAATCCGTCATTTCAACGCGGCTGTTGCGCATATCCAGTTTTGCGACTTTTGCGCCGGCCATCTCGCAGTGCCGCATGGTGCTATGCGATATATCCGCGCCGGAAAGATCCGCGCCGGAGAAGATCGCATCTTCCAGCGTGGCGCGGCTGATGTTGGCTCCCTTTAACGATGCCTGGGAAAAATCCGCACCGGTGAGCGTGCAACCCGAAAAATTGGCCCCATCCATCTGCCCGCCGGCAAAATCACAACCGGTCAGGTTCATCCCGGAAAAATCCACCTGTTCAAAACCACAGGCTGAAAGGCGGCCGCCATCAAGCCTGGCACCGGAAAGCCGGGCACCGCCGAGGCGGCAGTTTTCAAAAGCGGTTGCGGTAAGATTGCATCCCGCGAACGTCGCTCCGGATAAATTGGATTCCTGAAACGCGGCAGCGTTGAGCTCCGCGCCGTTGAAATTGGCCGCCGCAAGATTTATTTTGCTTAATCCGCTCGAATCGAGGTTGGCACCGGCAAAGCTGGCTCCGGCAAGGTCCATGGACTGAAATTGAGTTTTTCGCAGGTCGTACCCCGCAAAATCCCTTTGTTGCAATTTGCAGGCAATCAGCGTGCAACCCGCGATATTTTTTGGCAGAACGGAAAGGCCGAAATCCACTTCAACCAGCGTGGCACCAGAAATATTCGCACTCGTTAGCGCCTTGACTTGTTTCATGCCGCAATTTTGAAATGTCGATTCATCGAGTTGGGCGCTGGAAAAATTGCAGTCGTCCATGGTAACGAATTCAAATTTTGCTTTGGTCATTACCGCACCGGCAAAATCCGCATCCCGCATGCTGCATGCGCCCATGCCAAAATCGGAATCAGATAAGCCAATATCCTGTAAGCCCACACCCGCTTGTTCCAGATCCGCCATGGATGGGTTGGTTTTGGCCATGGCCAAAATTCTGGCAGACGGCTTGATGGTTCGCGGATCTTTTAATAGCGTGGTTTCAGCCACCGCGGTAAGCCCGGATAGATTTGCACCGGTAAACTTCGCCTGATCACAAACGGAATTGGTGATTTTGGCATCCGAAAGGTTGGCCGCAGCGAAATTGGCTTCGGTGAGATCGCAATTATCAAATTGTGCATCGGCCAAAGTGGCTTTTTCCAGGTTAGCACCCTTCAATTTGACATAGCGGAAGATCGCCTGCCGAAAATTAACGCCCTTCAAATCCGCGCCGGATAAATCCGTCCACCAGAGCTGCACTCCGGCCAGGGACTCGCCCGAACGGGCTTTGGCGATGACATCTTCCGGTTTCATCAGCAATTTGCTGTGATTTTTAAACTCCTCGGCAAGCCGCTTGAAGTCCAATTTGGACATATCCAGATTTTGGAAATCAATGGTTTCAAAGTAGCTCATGGTTCCACCTGTTCTCACGCTTCCGACGGGGCAAGCTTGGTCATTTTAACATTGGTGGCACCGTCGGTGATGGTGCCGTGCACATTCGCCTCAAGGAATTCAGCCCCATAGGCATTGGCACCACTTAAGTTGGCCTGGGTAAGGTTCGCTTTTTCAAACGAGGCTTTAAATACATTGGCTTGCACCAAAAGGGCTCCGGTTAAATTGGCCTTATTGAATTTTGCCGTTTTCAGGTTTGCCGCCGAGAAATTCGCCCCCTGCAAACCAGCTCCGGTAAACGTGGCACCGGTTAATTGGGCGTAGCGCAAATCCGCGCCGGCTAGTTTTGCGCCGGCCCAGATGGACTCCCCCGCCTGAATCCCATGCAGGTCGGCATCTGGAAAATCAGCTTGATCCGCGCGCAACTGTGTCGCGTCCGCCATGGCAAAATTCACATGCGTGCCGACAGCCTTTTCAAATGTGGCCTCCCGCAGAATGCAATTGGAAAAATCGCCCCGATGAACCGTTGCTCCGGTAAAATCGGCCTGCGCGCAGTTGCAGTTCCGCCATTTCGAGCGCGAGAGGTCGGCTCCGGCAAAAAGCGTTTCTATGGCCGAGGCTCCGGTAAGAACCGCATCGGTAAGATTGGCCTTTTCCAGAATAGCCGCATCAAGCGTTGTCCCGGTTAAATTAGCGCCGGCCAGATTGGCACCGGTCATATCGGCCTCTTTTAAGTCGGCTTTTTCCAAATTGGCACCGGAAAGCGCCGCGTTACTAAAATTGGCCTGCGTTGCCTGAACTTCAGAAATATTGGCGGCGGCCAGATTCGCGCCGGTGAAATTGCACTGCGTCATGATGCAGGCTTTCAGATTGGAACCGTATAAATTTGCGCCGGCGAAATCCGCGCCTTTCAAGTTCAGCCGCGACAAGTCCAAGCCGGAGAGATTCTCATTGGCCAGACTTTCACCGAGGGCAACTTTATGTTCCACCATTTGGCGGGTCCATATTGGCATAGCTTCCGGCGGTTTTTCCGCTTCCGGCTCAGGAATTCCCGCTTTGGCGCGAGCAGCTTTCATTTGCGCAATCAGGGGCGACAAATCTTCCGGATTGTGCCCCATTTTTGGAAGTAACGCGCCCATCAGGCCGGTCAAATTGGCCAATTCCGGATTCGCGGCTAAATCCGATGGCTTAAGACCCTGTGCTTCCCAAAAGCGGATTTGTTCGGCGTGGGCTTTGGCGCTCATGGCGGGCAGATTATCCGGGTCCAAGCCCAATTTACCCATGGCGGCCCGCAACTGCCCCCTTAATTCCGTTTCGTGCATCGCCGATGCTTTGTCCGGATCATCTTCCACCATTTGATCCAGCATGGAGGCCTGTTTGGCTTTCACCTCTGGAGACAATTTTGCGGGGTCCATGCCAAGATTTTTATACATGGCTGCAACTTGAGCTTCCATCTGCTGACGCATTTCCAGTTTTTGTTTTTCCTTGGCGGCCAGTTCCTCGGCGGTCGGTTCCGGGGGCGTGGTTTCCGGTGGCGGCTCTTCCGCGGGTTCTTCCGGTTCTTTCAAAGATTGCAGAAACTTCTGGCGACACACTTCCAGCGATGCGGGCGTTTGGGTCAAGAGTTCATCCATGATGAAGACGTTAGCAACATCCTCAAATTCTTCCGATTTAACCGCCGCGACGCCGCGCCACAGCAGAACCATTTTCTCTCCGGGCATATCCACCCAAAGCGTATCGAGATTCATCGGCACTTCTTCAAATAAGCCGGCGGTGCTTTGCGTTGGCCCGGCGCGGTTAATAAAGCAGCGCACGCGAATACCCGGCAAGGATGATTCATATTTCGGGTGCTCGGGATGCAAATTTTCAAAGTAAATCCGCTCGTCCCCACGCAGATAACCATCCAACTGCATATCGGGCGGCGCAGCATTGAAATAGGAATAATCAAAATCCGTCGGGAACCAAGGCCAGCGGGTTTTGCGATACGCGCCGGTGTATGTGCCGAGTTTGCTTTTCCGCGTATCCCACTTTGGGCTAAGCGGGGCAAAGCCGGCGGGAAAAGGGCGATCTTTGGGACTTTGTATGAACTGCGCCGGATTTTCGATATTCGGCAACGGCCAGATTTCCTGCCCCTGTCCCCCGCGCAATGGTTCGTGGCCCTTCCCGACGGGATTGGCTACAAAACTGGGACCGCCATAACTATTTTGATAGCGCAAGTCCATGAATCGAAACGGTTGCGGAGCCGTTGCGGTGCGGCCAAGCAGCTTCTTTTCCCAGCGGCGCTCACCGGCGATGGTCAACGCGCCGATTTTATGCCCAACTTGAAAAACTGCTTGGCATATCGGAATCGGTCTACCACCCGGCGGATGACATTGGCCGACCAGCAGCAGATCCGCTTTGGGTTTGAAATACGCAAAATCCGATTCGTAGCGCGGCGGACCGATTTTTTCCTCATCATCGGGATAAAATTCATCACCGGTGGGAAAGGGTTGTTTAGGAAGAGCAACTGGCGGCATGCCGGCCTTTAAGCTGTAGGTTGCTTTGGCAATAAGGGTCATGGAATGCCCGGGAAAATTATATCTTCCGGCAAGCGGAGCAAAGGTTGCGGTGGATTGGTTAGCGACTTTCAATTTTCTGATTCCGGTTCTATTTTTGCCATTTTTATAAAATTGAATTCTGGTCGATACAGGGGCACATCAGCCAGCGCACGACGTTATGGAATAACTTGGATTGCTTTATTCGCGCTAAAAGTTCCTGTCGTGGTGACTTTAACATTTCCGCTGGAGACATCGATCTTGGCCTGTCCGTCCGAAACGAGCACCGCCTTGTTCGCAAAATTGACGTCAATATATTTTGTGGTTGGCGCGTGCGTGGGCGTACCAACGATAAATGTCTTCTTCGCAGTAACCAGAACAGTACCACCCGCCGTACCGGACTCAAGCTCAATTGACGCATCACCCGTCTTCTGGGCTTTGTGATTAATGGCTTTCAAGTCATCCTTCACGGTCGCCAGCCCCGCCTGGTAAACAATTAGCGCCACCAGCGAGACGGCCATCCCGACGGCTGAGGCAATAGCCAACGCATCCTCCGCCGCGGCTAAGCCGTCAGGCTGGAGCGAGGTCGTATCAGTGGCAGTGGAGCCGGATGTTGTGAAGTCCCCCGCCTGCCTCTGTTGAACAATTTCCATTACCGCTGTTGTCGTTAGAGCTGCTACCGGAACAGCAGCCGCAACGGCAGCGATAATCCCCGCAGCTTTCATCCATCCGGCGGTCTCCACATTCGCGACGGAGACTACCGGCCCAACAGAAAGCTCAAGGTCGGTCGGGGTTAAATTAAGAATTGAGCTTCCAGCAGCGGTTCCAGTTCCGGCAGCCAAACACACACCGGTCGTGCCGACTTCTACGATATCCTTTTTTGCAACCTCGTGCCGGGTATTGAGGTGAATGTCTGTGGCACCGCCGGCCGTGATGGTATTCACCGCCCCAACTCCAATTGTAAACTGGGGCCCAAGCGATATTCCTAAGTTTACCCCGGCCAGAAAGGCGGCATTAACGCCCACCGTAGCGGCGACGTTGGCCCCCGCAACAAGGGTAAACATCGCACCCGCGGTGCCGGTGATATTTTCACCGGCACAAAACGTGTAAATATCGCTCCACGTCCAGTTTTTAGAGCTTGTGCCAAGCGCCAATCCCGAATGATGATGCGGGCTGTACAACCGCAGGTGCTCCGACCCGGGAGTGGCGTCAAAAATGATGCGGTTGCCATAGTCGTCCTGCATAATGCGTCTGTCTTTATTGGCGGGAAGTGCCAACG
Source organism: Planctomycetota bacterium (assembly GCA_021799715.1). The sequence continues at coordinate 18,548 of JAJYZY010000013.1, forward strand.
GCGGCATATTGTCCGCGTTATAGACCCGGCCGGTAATCAGGGGTTTATCCGGATCGCCTTCCAGAAAGTCCACAATGACCTCATCGCCGACGTGCGGCAGTGCCATATCGCCCCAATTCAAACCGTTGTTCGGCGCGCCCGCCCACGATTGCGATACGCGAATCCAGCACGATGAATTCTGATCGGACGTGCCGTAGGTGTCCCAATAAAACTGCGCCTTCACCCGGCCATACTCGTCGGTGTATATTTTTTCACCCGACGGCCCCACCACCACCGCCGTCTGCGGACCCCGCACCAACGCCTTGGGCGTGACGCGCGCGGGCCGGAACTGCTGGCTGGATTCAAAACATGTCAGGTGTGCCGAGAATGTGGTTTCAACGTTTCCCGGTTGGCTTTGGAGATAGTTTTCATTGCGAATATCATACCGCACGGATTTCGTCAGATATGTCTGATTCATCGCCGATACGGGATGATCCGCCAGTGTGAACACATACCCCGCTTCGATACCGCGGTTATTCGTGCTTGCGGTTGCCACGGCAAAACCCGCCTGCTGTTCCTGCATGCGGGCCTGCACATAATTGCCGCCGTCGGAAGACTGTGTGTATCCGCCGGGATAATCATACACGCGGTGATCGGTCTGGCTGACCACACCTGATGTATTGGCGGCGGAAACCAGCAGCGATTTCTTGGGAGCGGTGAAGTCATAATCATTAAGCATGAAATTGCCGGATTGCAGTGTCTGCCGCAACTTCCAGTCCCGGATGTATTCCCCCTTGCCTGTCCGATCCGGACCGAGGTAACTGATGGTTGAATCGCCCATAATCGCCACGCTGGCCGATGCGCCGTCCGCCAGAACCAGCTTATGGGTAACGTCTCCGCTCTGGGAATCCTTTTCATGTTTGAAAAAATAGTAAATACCTTCGTCTTCCAGAAGACGCGAGACAAAATCAAAGTCGGTCTCGCGATATTGCACGCAGTAATCCCGGGTGCGATAGCTGGCCGTCAAGGCATTGTCCACCACCGACGAAAACCCCAAGTCGGAAAATACCTGCTGAACAATTTGCGGCACCGTCTGATTTTGAAATATCCGGCAATCCCGGCGGCGAGTTAAAAACCAGAGCCAGGGAACCATGGTGGCCGAATAATGATAGATATTGCCCTCGCTGTGGGTCTGCTCGAAACGGGAAATATAACCGTTGAAATAGCGGATGCTTGACGCCGCGGATAGTGATCCCGGCTGGAGCGAAACCGACACCGAGACATTTTTTCCAAGAATATCCGAGAAGTTAATATCAGGCTTTTCCGACAGCATCGCCAATTCGTATTCAAACGGCTCGCTTAGTGCCTCGCGTCCGGTAAATGCGGTCAACAGCAAAACATCCGCCCCCAGTGGTGTATCGATGCTTAATTCACGATGCCCCTGTTTGAACTTTGCCATGATACAACTCCTAAATTTGCCGCAGCGCCATTACCGCATTTCGCGGAACGCAAGAGCCATTGATACCACCATTAACTTCCACCGAAGTCAAACGTGAAATCTCCCGCATCGGCCTTCACGGCAATACGGTCAATCTGCCGCCCTTCCATCATGCGGGTTAAAAACTCGTGGCCTATTCGCGGCAGCAGCACATTGGTTATCATTGCATCAACCATGCGGGCACCGCGTTCAAGTTCCGTGCAACGCTCGGCGATGAGCTTGGGCACGGATTCATCATACTCAAAGGGAATCTTATGCGTGTCACGCACGCGCTTCTGCACCCGCGAAAGCTGCAGGTTGATGATCTGCTTGAGCATGGCCGGGGAAATCGGATAGTACGGCACCACCACGAGACGGTTGAGAAGGGCATCCGGAAACACCTTGACCAGCGGCCCGCGCAAAGCTTTTTCCAGGCCTTCCGCGTCCGGCATTAAATCCGGGTCTTTGCACATGTTCACCACCATATCCTGCGCCGCATTGGTAGTCAGGATGATTATGGTATTCTTGAAGTCAATCATGCGGCCCTCTCCATCCTCCATCCAGCCTTTGTCAAAAACCTGGAAGAATATTTCGTGCACATCCTTATGCGCTTTTTCCACTTCATCCAGCAATACCACCGAATAGGGCCGCCGGCGGACGGCTTCGGTTAAAACACCGCCCTCGCCGTAACCGACATATCCCGGCGGGGAACCCTTCAGGGTACTGACGGTGTGGGCTTCCTGGAATTCACTCATATTAATCGTGATAAGGTTATGCTCACCGCCGTAGAGCGTCTCCGCCAGAGCCAGGGCGGTTTCGGTTTTACCCACACCGGATGGCCCGGCAAGCATGAATACACCGATGGGCCGATTGGGATTATCCAGTTTGGCGCGGGACGTTTGCACACGGCGCGCAATAATTTCCAGGCCGTGGCGCTGCCCGATGACCCGCTTTTCGAGATGATCGGCGAGTTTCAAAATCTGCTCTATTTCATTTTTGACCATGCGCCCAACCGGAATGCCCGTCCAGTCCGCCACAACCGACGCCACAGCCTGTTGATCAACGGTTGGGAAAATCAGCGGCAATTCCCCCTGCAAGGTGGTCAGTTCGTTCTGCAATTGCCGCAAATCCGCCAGCAGTGCGTCGCGCTCAGCGGCAGTAAGCGATTGCACCGGGGCCGCATCATCGGCTTTCTTCGGCGCTTTTGCCTTGGATGCGGCAGCGGGTTTATCGTTGGCTTTCTCCGAAGCGGGCTGCTCCGGCGGCGCGGCATTTTCAATCGGTTCGGCGGCGGAACGTAATTTATGTCGAATGTCGAGAATTTTATCAACCAGTTGCTTTTCCCGCTTCCATTTGGCGTCCAGATCTGCAAAGCGGCCTTTTTCCGATTCCAACTGCGCCCGCACCTCCGCGATTCGCTGCGCGTGGTCCAGCCCAACCGCGGTTTCCCGATTCACAATCTGGAGTTCCACCTCCAATGCTTCCACCCGGCGTTTGGAATCTTCCAATTCCGCCGGAAGCGCATGCTGACTGACCGCAACCCGTGCGGCGGCGGTGTCAATAAGACTCACCGCCTTGTCGGGAAGCTGTCGCGCGGGAATATAACGGTGGGAAAGCCGCACGGCCGCGTCAATGGCTTCATCGAGAATTTGCACACGATGATGTTTTTCCAACGGAGCAATCAGCCCGCGCAACATGAGCACCGCTTTATGTTCCGCCGGCTCTTCCACTTTCACCACTTGAAAGCGCCGCGTCAATGCCGGGTCTTTTTCGATATGCTTTTTGTATTCGTCCCAGGTTGTGGCCGCGATGGTGCGCAGCGTGCCGCGCGCCAGCGCCGGTTTGAGCAAATTGGCAGCATCGCCGGTTCCGGCGGCCCCACCGGCTCCGATCAGGGTATGGGCTTCATCAATAAAAAGAATAATCGGTTTGGCGGAGGACTGCACTTCTTCAATAACCGAGCGCAGCCGCTGTTCAAACTCGCCTTTCATGCTGGCTCCCGCCTGCAATAAACCGATGTCCAGTGTGCGTACACTGACATCTTTCAGCGATGGCGGCACTTCACCGGCGGCGACACGCTGGGCAAAGCCCTCCACCACAGCGGTTTTACCAACACCAGCCTCGCCGGTAAGAATGGGATTGTTCTGCCGACGACGCATGAGAATATCGACAACCTGCCGGATTTCCTCGTCACGGCCCACAATCGGGTCCAATTCCCCGGATTTCGCGCGAGCGGTTAAATCCACGGAGAATTTTGCCAGGGCCTCCTGTTTGCCCATCGCTGCCGGCGCTATGGCACCGCTGGCCTCGCCGGGCGCACCGCCGCCCTCGACTTCCGATGGTGCCAGGAGTTCTTCAGATGATCCGGAAGTTATTGCGCCAAAGTCGTCGGTTAATTGCTCCGGCTTAACTTTTTCAAATTCGCGCGAAATATTCAGCAGACTGTTGCGCAGCGTGGACGTCTTCACCATTCCCACAATCAGATGGCCGGTTCGCACTTGCGTACTTTTATACACCAGTGATCCATAGACCCATCCGCGCTCCACCGCTTCATCAATATGCGAAGACAAATCGGAGATGGATGTGGATCCCCGCGGCAGCCGATCCAAAGATGCCGTAATATCCGCAGTGAGCTTGGAAGGGTTCAAATTAAAATGCCGGATAATCAGATGCAGGTCGGTATTGTCCAACTGCAGAATCTGATTGATCCAGTGGACCAGTTCCACGTACGGATTGCCCCGCATTTTGCAGAACACCGCGGCGCTTTCGATCGATTTATACGCCACTTTGTTGAGTTTGCCGAATAATGCGGACCGACTTATTTCTGCCATAAAGAATCCTTTTCCTGTTTCTATGCCGCAACCGGACGGCAAACCAGATCCCGCAGGTCATGATCCAACTCTGCGGTGTGAAGCCAAGTGGTATAACCAAGCCTGCACCCTTGTCCCAAAATCATAGGCGGCACTGCGCCGGCCCGAAGAATCAGGCGAACATCCCAGTCCAATTCATCATTAAGAAACAACTTTACCCAATCGCAGAGGTTCTGAAAACCCGGACTTCCGGGCAATAAGCGGTCAAAGTCCGCCAATGTCATGGGGCCAAGGACAATTCTGAATTTTCCCTGCACATCCCACACGCTGGAACCCACCACCAAAGTGCGCCCAAGCATGGCGGACTCGGGTGCGCCGCCCAAGCGGCACCGGCTCTCGACGGGCAGAGGAATCCAGCGGCCGCTGAATTCTTCAATCTCCGCGCGAACACCAAAAAACTCCCGCAGGATAGCCGCTAATCCATCGGGATTTCTCGGACCGGCCAGCAGCCTTCCGGAAAAATAGAGCTTGGCGTTGTCCGGCAAACTATCCCGGCCCATCAAATGATTTGTACCCAGTCCAATGAGGCTCGCAAAATACCGCACGAACGCATCTTCATCGCCCTGAATATCGGCAGCCGAACCATGGCGGTCATAACTGACCGCAGGCTCGTTACACGCCCAGGCCCGATAGAAAAAACTGATCATGCGGTGATGAAACATATCCGCGAAGGCGCAGAGCGTATTATCCTTGACATGAAGCTTGCGTTCCCGCGCATATTCCGTCAGATGCAGCGGCAAAGGCCCATTGGGGCCAAATAAGCCAAAAAAGCGCACCGCCATCCGCGGAACATCCATGCTCTGCAATTGCTCAAATTTCTCGATGGTACTGGCCGGAAACGCCAAGGCCGGTTCCTGACCAAAGCGCACCGGATCCATGGAGGGAGACGTTGAAAATCCGATGCGCGGCAAATCGCGCCGCGCGCATTCCATGGCGCGCACCGCCAAAAAGAAGTCATAGCGCGCGGCTTGCAACTCCAGACCCCGCATCAGAGAATCTGCCGGCATCCCGGACGGGCTGTCCATTCCATGATCCTTCCACGGTCCACCGTGTTAATGAGAGTTTGAGTAAACGAATTGATGGATACATAACGGGAAAAAAATTGCTCCAGCACCGCCCCCATGAGAAATGCTCCCGTTCCCTCATAAGCGTGGTCATCGAGCGTGACGGAAATTTCCAGGCCGCGGACAAAAGCCATCATTCCGTCACTGAAGGTCCGCTTGATGATCGGTGAACTGGTAACCGATTTCACGCCGTGCGCCTGCTTTTCAGAGGCGGGATCATTCACATTGCAATACAGTCCCAGAAGATTCTGCACCGCCGCCGCGCCGCGAGCATCTCCGGAATCCAGCAATGAGAGGTAATTGAGAGATAAATGACTGATCAATCGCCAGGCGGCATCACCCTGCGCCAGACTTGGCCGTGGAACTGTCGGCGCACCATTGACGCACCTAATGGATTTTACCGGGCCGCCGGTCTCAAGGGTAAAGTCCGTGGTCCCTTTCCCCAATGGAATAAACAGCGGCAGATCGCGGTTGGTACACAGCGACTCAATGCCGAGTTGCCGCAATTCCGTCCGATACGGCGCACATTGCCCATCCACCAGGGAGACAAATACATCGCTTCCAGTATAGCCGGATCGGCCTCCGGCGGCGCGCTCCCGCTCCGAGGGAACCCGCGGCTGGCGCTGGACGGTAAAAAAGGCATCATCGCGGCGCGAAGCGGAATCCCAGACGCGATAGAACGGTCGAAAAGCCTGCGTATCATCTGATCGAGTGCCATGGCCGGTCAGGGACGTAACTTCGTAGACTTCAAAATCCCGCGTGCGCGTGCGATCAGGAATAACCGGAAACTCGCTGAACCGTTCCGACAACTGAATGCGATCACACCGCTTCGGAAACAGATTGATGACCGGGGAACAATGCGGTTTGAAATTCGCCGCCGTTACCGTGCGTTCCAATGTCGCATCCGCTTTGCGCAGGCAGATAATCAGGTCCAGGTGCGGTTCAGCGCAGCGGGCAATAATGGATCGTAGATTCGCGATTTCCAGAAATAAAAATCTCTGGGGAATCGTAAAATATTCCTGCAGCAGGCGATAGCCCTGGAATGCGCGCGGACATACCGGCAGCAGGGCGTGCTGATCATCAAATCCCACGCGACGAATGGAATTTGCCGGCAACGCTTCGCGCCATTTCACGGGTGCCGAACCCGGCTGCACGAACACCTGCGCGGATTGTCCGATGATCTGTTCGTAGAGGCGGATTTGTACTTCAGATGTGCCGGCGATAAACAACTGCACGGAATCAAGCTGAATCTGGTTCCAAAGCAATCCTGGATTGCACGCCAGACGAATTTGTAATGCCGCCTGAACGCCGCCGCCCATGCCCAGATTCAGGGATTCGAGTTCACGAAGATGATATTTGGCGTCAACAACATGGACCGGCCACAGGGTTAATTGATGCGCGGTGCGATATTCACACGCTGTGGATTCACCCGCCCCGATGATGCTGCGCATCGAGGTGCCGCGCGGCATGGCGAATCCTTTGGCCAAACCGGGATCGGCTTTATCAATTTCAAATTGTACAATGGCCATTGAGGGTGTGGGAGACAGATAATGCGGATGAACGGTATTGAGCAACCCTTGTGTAAAGCGGGGAAATGCCGAATCCAATTTAAGATGCACGCGTGCAGCCAGAAATGCGAACCCCTCCAGAAGGCGCTCCACATAGGGGTCCGGACAATCCACCTGATCCAAAGTAAGCCGCCCCGCCACCTTGGGATATGCGGCGGCAAACTCCCTGCCCATCTCGCGCAAGTGCCGCAGTTCGCGTTCGTAATATTGCAGAAATTGGCTATCCATCCTACTTGTCCCGCAAACTGCAATGCCCCGATTCCAGATCTACTTCCGTTCGGACAAATAAAACATCGGGCAGGGGCACCGCCCATATCTCGCCTTTGATTTCAAAATCAAGTGTGTTGGGCTTGCCCGCCCCCGCGAGATTTCCGATTGAAAGCGAATGCCGTATCACCCGTGGTTCAAAACGGTGAATCGCATTTATGAGCATTTTTTCAACCCGTTCCGGCGGCATGCCCGAAACGGTCTGTCCGGATAGATTGGGAATTCCATAATTGACCACGCTCTGGGCAACGAGGGGAAAGTCTTTAAGTTCTTCGGCATCAAAATGACAAGGCGTGTTGAGCAACCACTCAAGGTCGCGCAAAACCGATCGACGAAGCTGGCGCAGCGTTCCCGCCCGCTGATCCCGCGATTCGCGGGAATTTTCCGGAGCGTCATCGGTCAGGCGATCCAGAAGAAATGGCTGCAAACGGTCGCGCGAAAACGCTTCATCCATCTTTCTGCCCACCTTCGGGAGTTGCCGCGTCGGCCGCCGCAACATCGGGGTGATCCAGCACAATGCTGCGAACTTCCAGAAAAGCATATTCTTTCTGGTCGGTAACCAGTTCGCGCTGCCCCAATCCCCTGGACAAACCGCCATCAATGACCCATTGCGTCTTACGCGCCATGCGTATGGCCGAGTCGGAACTTTTTTCGGAATCCGGATAACGCACGGGAATCAGGCCGAACTTTGTACCCCCGTTTACCCATGTAAAATTAGCGGAAATCCATACCACATCGCGCAAATCCACGGGCGGTTCAATTTGAATCTCCCGGATGTTGGTGAAGGGAATCCAGTAATACTTGCCATCCACCATGGCTTCCATCACCGGCCCCAAGCGTTGATCCGCATCGGCGATCCAGGCAAACGGTTCATCGTTGATCCTACCGCTGATCGCCGGAGCTGCCTCAAATGCCTGCTCGCGAAGGGCCTGGGACTCTGCGGCCCGGCCGGTAGCCGCAAATTCATCGGCCTGAATGAGTTGCCCCATCCATTCCGGCGGTTGGCCCAGAACCACAGGCGTTGTGCCGCCGGAAAAAATATCCGCGCGCAACGCTTCGCATTGCAGCGCGACCCGGCAAACCTGCGCCATCAGAAGATTCAAAGGGTCAAGTTCCGCGCACACGTTTAATTGCGTCAACGCCCGATCCCACTGACCGAGGATGGCCAATAACTGAAATAAGAGCACCCGGAGTTTGGCATCGGAGGGCTTTTTACGCACATCCGCCTGCACGACAGCCAACGCCTCTTCGAGTTTTCCGGAACGGATCAACTCTTGCGCAGTCATGAATTATTATCTCCAAGTGCAATCGTAACTGCGGACGCGATAGCGGTGCGGTCAGAGCATAGGCACTGAATGCAGTCAATTTTCGGTAATCGGAGAATGGGTCATCTCTTCGGGAAATCAGCACACAATCCCCGCGATGAGCAATAACCAATATCATCCGCGATCAAACCACAACTCAAGCCGCGCCCCATGACCCGCAATTGAGCTATTCCCCGGAATAAAATGCAATTGGGGAAATTTCCGCAGCCGCGCCAAAGCGTTTCACAAGCAACTTCAGAGCGGCTGCGGGCAACGCGTCCACACAATTATCGCAACGCCATAGCTATTCCGCAGTGGTGCCCTGCACGCAACAGCATCAGACCTTGGTATTGGTGACGCGGTTCCAACCCGTGTTGCCCGCCTTCGTGACCGATCCATCGGATTTCTGAGCATAATATTCCATTTCCACTTTTCCGAATTCAAAGCTGACGGTTTCTTTCAGAGTATCGTTACCGCCGGTAATTCCGGAGAGTTGGTAAGCCGAGACCATACAATCAGTAAACTTCAATATCTCGAACGGCTTTTGCCCGGAAGAACCGGTCGACTTCCGGAATGTTACTGTCGCACTTGTCAGATGGCTGCCATCACAAGCCGCGAGCATAAGATTCGGACTGGCCTTATCAACCGTTTTGGTGA
>JAJYZY010000127.1 GCA_021799715.1 Planctomycetota bacterium
GTGGCCCTGGGCTTTCAACATACGTTTGCATAATGCGACAACACCGCCGGCCCGCAATTTCGCCAGGGATCGGGCCGCCGCAAAACGCAAAATCAGCGGCTCTCCGGCGTTTTGAACCACTTTTTTCAACACCGCATCGGCCTGATGATCCCCGGCAGCCCCCAAGGCTGTGGCGGCCGAGACTTTGACCTGCAAGGCCTCAGAGTGATTTTTCAACCGCGCCATCCAGACGCTGCGCATCGACACCGCGTGCCATTTCGCCAGCAGCGGATCTAAAATCTGTGCAAAGGCCGATGGCTGTGCGGAATCCAGATGTACCAGAAGCGATTGCGTATGCTGATCGGCAATTTCAACCAGCGCCCGGACCACCGACGTTTTAACGGTCAGCGGAAGCGTTTTGGAAACCGCCAGATGTTCCAGTGAAGGCAGCAGGACGTGCAGGTCCGGCACCTTATTTTTTACCGCCGGGCGAATGGCGACGCAGGTTTTGGTGATAACTTCCGGAATATTCTGTTGCAGGGCCAAATGCCAGAGTTTGGTCAACTGCGGATTATACGTCCTTTGCGCATGGAGCCTGGGCAACTGGGGTATATGAAGCATCGGATTGCCAATGCCGTTGGTCACGGGGGAAGCTTGTGTACCGACGCCGCACAGTCCCAGAAGAACCGCCGCCGCAGCGTGGGGAATTCCGCGGCGGGAACGTTTAGCCAAGGCAGTCAAAGCCGGTTTCATGAATATATCACCCATACGCATCGCCATCACGCATTAACTATTTGCATCAACTAATCGGGCCGGGTTAATTGCCAGGTCCGGAACACCAGAACAACCGCCGCAACACCCATGACCGTGAGCATAAACCACCAGTTGGTCAGCACGAAGTTATAATCGGTGAAGCCTGGCGCATGAATGGTGGCCAGTGCCGCCGCCAGCGGATTGTACTTGAGGATTCCCGCCACAAGGCTTAACGAGAAAAGCGTTCCACGCCCGGCCCAGAACACCAGTGTGCCACCGAACAACCCCAGCAAAAGCGCGTAGGAAAGGGCGGTGGCTTGCGCGGTTTTCCGAAACCAACTGCTGATGGCGCTACTGACCATTAAACAAAATAACGCAATTAATCCCAGGGTAATCAGCACGGTGATCACTCGATCCGCCTGACCTTTATCAATGACCAGCATGACCGCATAGCCCGGCAGCGTGGCAAAAAGCAAAAGCAGCAGGGTCCGGCAAACACTTAACAGTTTTCCCAGAACAATGCTCGCGGGGCTTAACGGCGTCACCCGCAGCAACTGCCAGGATTTATTCTGCAATTCGGAACTTATAAGCCCCGCCGACAAGCTCGGTGTAATAAGCACAATCAGCGTCACCTGGAACATTACCATCAGTTCGCCCAGTGTCTGGGGCTGAAAACTCATGGAACCATACGCCGCCGCCAGCATCAAACCCAGCGATACCATCAGGCAGATTCCCACCAGCCGCATCATCCAGTGCGAGCGGCCAAAACGGCTGGTGCGAAATTCCTTGACCATCACCGGATTGCTGAAAGGCCCGATCAGGCCGCTGCGGCGCTGCGGATCAAAAAACCATAAGTACATGATTCGGCGATACGCCCGCACTTTGGTTGAGCGGTCATCGGTGATTTTTCCGCTGGCCCGCGGACGATCAAAAAGCCACTGGCCCAGCCGCTGAATGCTTAGCAACCCCAACACCCCGCTAAGCACCAGCGAACAGATCACAAAGCGCGTGATAACCGATGTGCCGCCATTAACAGAATTGCCCGCATGAACGGAATTAGCGCCTAATACATGCAGCATCGCCGGAAGCGGTGAAAACGACGCCAACCAGCGGCCAATAAGCAGAAATGTCGGATTTTGCGTGTCAGCGACCAGCCGATAGGGGATCAACAGCAGCAAATCCAGGACAAACAGAACGGCATAAGTCAGACGTATACCGGAATCCACATCATTGACGCGGATGCTCACATACAATCCGACGGCTGCGGATTCCAGCGCCACAAGAATAAAAATCAGATACAGCGGCAAAACCTGATGCACCAGACTCACGCCGCCCATCGCAAAGCAGGCGGTCATGCCGGGAATGGTTAGCAACATAAGAATGATGGGTAATCCCAGGGCACCAATGAGTTTCCCGAAGTAAATCGCAGCGGGGGAAAGGGGAGAATTCAGCAACAACGCCAACGTACCGGTGCGCTTTTCCGCCACCACGGAGGCTGCGGGAAACGCCGGCGCCACCAGCATCATGCCCACTAAAATCGTCCAGGAAAGTAAACTTAAAACCTGCTGCGCCTGCGTGCCGGCCAGGTTCACCCGCCCGCCCGCCGGCCAGCGCAGCACAATGACCGCGGCCAGCACCGCCAACCACGCCACTTCCAGAGCGGCCACGTTGGGCTTCCGCAAGGCACCGATAAGTTCACGACGTACAATCGGGTTGTTCACGCCTGTGCCTCCCCGGCGGCTAACTCCGCCTTGTCCTGCTGCGTGACAGAAAGGAACGCGTCTTCAAGGTCCTGCTGCATTTCACGGAATTGACTCACGCGGACCTGCGCCGAGACCAGGCGTTGCAATGCCACGGCCAGGCTCTGTTCGTTACCCGTGGTGTTGAATCGCACCATCATTTCAGATGGTGCCGGGGTAACACTGGCCGCCTCGCCGAGGTTCTCGCGTAAAATTTCCGCCGCCTGGGTAACATCCTCTTCTGAAAGCAATTGTATTTCGATCATGCGCTGATGCCGAACGCTCTGCATAATCTGATCCAGGGTGCCGAACGCCCGAAGTTTTCCATGCGTCATAATCGCCACCATATTACAAATCCGTGCCAGCTCCGGCAAAATATGGCTCGTGACAATCAGCGTTTTACCTCTTTGCGCCAGATTCAGGAGAATTTCCCGCATCTCCACACGCGCTGCGGGGTCCAGGCCGTTAGCCGGCTCATCGAGAATCAGCACCGGTGGGTCATGCAAAAGGGTTCGGGCGATGGCGACGCGCTGTTTCATACCGTGGGAAAGGCTTTCGACATATAAATCCGCCATGTGTGACGCACCGGTAATCGCCAGCGACGCATTGATTCGGTCTTGCCGTTGTTTGCGGGGAATTTTGAATGCCGCTCCGAAGAAATCCAGATATTCCCGCACGCGCATGTTGTCATAGGATCCGAAGGTATCAGGCATATAGCCGACAAGATGCTTAATTTTTCGCGCATCGGAAGTGCAATCCACACCCCCGATAGAGGCTTTTCCACTGGTGGGTCGGATCAATCCGACGAGAATTTTGATCGTGGTGGTTTTGCCGGCACCGTTGGGTCCGATGAAGCCGAGTATCTGCCCTTTTTCCAGACGAATACTTAAATGATCAAGCGCTGTAAATTCGCCGTAGACCTTGGTCAATTCCACTGTTTCCACAACCGGTGCTTCGCTCATAAACAATCCTGTATGATTGGGAACTTACAATTCCACCATGGGACTTATTGTACCGTACCCGCTGCCGTTAAACGGACCGTTGTCACATGCCATGTGCTGTTGGGGTCAATAGTACCCCCGATGCTTATCTCACACTGCCATCCCCCCGCCGGACCGATAGCGGACAATTCCGCGGGCGTGAGATGAAGCACCATAGCGCTGCCGCTACTTGAACGGCTGATGGTCACCCATTTGCCTTTTTCCAAAGCCAGCACTGAAACCGGCCGTCCCGGAGCACTGAGTTTAATCGTTAATACAGCGCTGGTTAATTTCAGCGGCAGCACTTGCCGCGGCAATTGAAACCGCAGATACATATGCGCCGGAGATGACAGATTCCTGAGCCAACGATGCTTGCGCGTGTTATACACCGGAGCCGGAGCGTGTTGCCCGGGACCGGGAACCAATCGGTACGGCAGATAGGGCCAGGGCAGTTCCACGCGCGTTGCGGCCGGGGTGGCCCGCATTTTCAGTGGTATAACCAGCAGCGTCTGATTCATGACCACGGGATCATGCGTCAGATGCAGCAGCGGCATGGCGGAACTCGGCCAGCCCAGCAGCGCCGGGTCAACGGGACCACCGGCTTTATATAACCGTGCTTCAATGGTGTTATGGTTTTGCTGTCTGCGCGTTAAAAAGGAAGACTGGATAAATTGTCCGGCGGGCAGAATTTGCGCCGTGCCGGCCAGACGTTTTCCACTGCCGGCACGCACCAGGGCCAGCGCTCCGCGCGGTGCCGCAATGGCCATATCTTGTAAATTCGCCAATAAGGTTTCCTGCCCGGAAACCTCCAAGCCCGCCGGCCCAAAACGTCCAACCACCGGTTGAATGAGGTGGTTTGCACGGCTGCTGGTATACGGAATACTAATGGCGGCACCGGAAGGCAGTTGGAGATTTTGCCACTGGAATTTCTGATTAATTAGTGCCGCCACCCGCATACTGGATTGCTTGGCAAAACTGGTCTTGGGATTCAGTTGAAACCCCCAGGACGTCGCGAGTTCCGCCGCCTGCGCCTTGGGTGAAAAAATGGAGGCAAAACCGCTGATCGACAGCAAATGCTGATCGGGTGCGGCACAGGCGATTTGATATGATGAAAGCGTCAACTTCACCCGCCCGCGATTGAGCTTGCCATTGATAATAAGAATAATGCCCGCTACCAGAGCCAACACGATGGCCGCCGGTGCCAGCCGCTCGAGCTTATCCCTGCGCCCCAGTACAAAAGCCGCCAGCAGCAGTATAACCGTCAACCCCACCAGCACCACGCCGATAATCATGCGACCGGAAATGCGATATCCAATTTGTGACGTGGCGTTGTGCTTGAGGATGGCCACAGGGACATGGATCCCGCCGGAAGAATAAAACTTCCGGACAATCGGCCAAAGCACCGCACCGCCCATTTTAGTTTTATTGAGCATTCCGCGACCATTGACCGCGCAAATATATACGCGCCCCAGCCCCACACGCCGCACCATAACAGCCGGCCAACCGTTGACTTTTGACAGTGTGGTATAGCCAGGTGCCAACAGATACACCAGGTGTATCGCCTTTTTTAAATGCAGAACAGAATTTTGCATTCCCCGTCCGGAAAAACGCAGCGTTGCCGTGTGGGTCTGCCCGACTTTTATTATCGTCCAGGCCGGTCCTAACAACGCTCGACCAAAGCGATCGCTGACTCTTTGCGCCTGAATCCAAAGCTTCCCGCCGGAGACCAGCCAGCGGCGCAGAGCATTGCGCTGCGGGCCCGACAGCGCCATGTGCCGCCGGGCCGCAAAAACCGCGTAAACGCCATCATATTCCGAGGGCGCATAGGGCATGTGCGAGGCATTGGTGTAGGCAATTACCGACGATAGCCCTTCCTGTTTGCGCATTTGCACGGCAAGATCGGCCGTGGCCTGATCGTCGCCATTGGTCACGGCCATGGTGGGGTAGCGCGCCGTTGGAGTAAACATACTTCCCGTATTTCGCGCGATAATATGATTGGACGCACCGGTGGCCAACCAGGCGGTGTAGTTAAGGACTTTTTTCCCCGGTCGCGGAAAGGGGCAAAACACGGGCAGGGAAATGGTTTCAGCGCTGCGGGGCGGCAGCCAGATCGGGTCTACAAATTCCACATTGGACATCCGATCCAGACGGACAAATAAATCCGCGTGAACGCTCTGATAGGTTGAATTGCTCAATCCCGCAATGGCGGCATTCCACCGGTTGCCCCGCGCTGAAAGCGTCGCCGCGGACACCGTTTGCAACTTCACGGTTGCCGCCGTCGCGCGTGAAGCCACCGCTAAGAATACAACCCATAACAATATTGCCGCCCATCGGCTCATCGCGTCACTCCTGCATCGTCCGCACCAGGGCGGACCATGATTTGAGACTCGGAATCGTACCGTATATTTACCGGGCCGTAAATACCGCCGAGTTAATTGTTACAATTTATTTTTGATTTCTACGCACCCGGGCCACAGTCATGAACATACCATCGGTTGTGTTTTCATGCGCACCTTCGGTTTTCCCAAGCTCTGCGCTTTGTAACCATGAATCCGCAAATCCCCCGGCCTTGCGGAATGCTCAACTTGTACGATCTTCCCCGTGATGATGCTCCCAGACCAACGCGGCACCTTGCAGCACCAGATCGGGAATAAAGGAATCCACTAAGCCGCTGTTGCCGAAGACGCGCATCGCATCACCGCCCGTGCCCACCACATGCGGCCAGTGACCAAGTTTTTCCGCGTACCGTTCGAGAAGATACGCCGCAGCGCCGCGGATGGACGCATACGCCCCGAGATTCAGTGCTTCCATCGTGTCGCGGCCAAAGGGTTCCTGCGGCAAATCCAGATTCGCCATGGGAAGTTGCGCGGTGCCCGTATGCATGGCCTTGGCCGCCAGCGCCAGGCCCGGCGCAATGGCACCGCCAAGAAAAATCCCCGCATCATCAATACAATCCACCACCAAAGCGGTCCCCGCACTGATAATGGCGCAGGCTTGCTCGGTATTCACATACGCGCACAATGCTCCAAGCAGACGGTCCACACCCACGGTGGATTCATCGGTCAGATTGGTTTGCACGGGAATTTTCAGATCCCTACCCACAATTTCCGGCGTCATTGAGCAGCGATTGCTGATAAGCTCCGCCACGCGGTCCGTCCATTCGGGGGCGACACTGGCCAACACCACCCCA
>JAJYZY010000128.1 GCA_021799715.1 Planctomycetota bacterium
GTCCTGGCAACGGCCGGGGCTTCCTGCATACAAGCCGGGCACCACGATGCCCAGAAATCCACCACAAGCAGATGCCCTTTTAATTCGCGGTTGACCACCACGATGCCATTGGTTGTGCGCCAATTAAGTGTAACGGTGTCCCCCACATTCACGCCGGCAGCCCAAGTGTGGCCCGCGGCCAGCGCCACGGCCAATAGCATCATGACAAGAGTTCGAACGTTCATGGACCGAACCTCCGCGGGATTATCCGCAACAAATTGAATCGTTGGGAAAATCATACACTTTTATCGGCAAGAATACAAGAAAATAGCCGAGATATGCGAGCGTGTGACCAGGACTGGAAGCTGGAATACCGGAAGCTTCCCGCCCGGCCGCAAGCGGCAGGTGCAAAGCTCTTCGTGATCAATCATCGGGTATAGAACCCGGGTGCGGATCATCCGTGGAAGAAGGATCGTGTGGGCCGGAGCCTCCCGAAATGGTCGGCGGTGTGGCGGCCCGGCCCCGGCCCCGGCTGCGGGCCGGGCCGGCAACCGATAAGGGCCTGCTCCATGCATGAAAACAAATGCAACCGTTCATGAATCGGCGTATGCCGCAGCTGAGATCGCAACTGCCGGTAACGCCACGATCACCGGGTTATATTTCGCGGCCGCGCAAGGTCATGGTTAACACCGGACCGCACACGAAGATAATCGCGCCAATGCGTTTCCGATTAACCGCGCGGACGCATCAATGCGACCAGCACCCCCCGGCAGGTCATGCGGCGAATGCGGTGATTGATGCGGCCCCGCCGGCTTCCCACGGCGGTGCATAATATTTCCATCACGCCGTAAACGGCGAATTTCAGAGCATTTTCCAATGCTAACGTCAGGGCCTTTGCGGGGGAAAGGTGATCAGTCATTTGAATGCGGGCCAATCCATTGGCAAATGCGGCGCGGCTTAAATAGGGCAGCGTGATGCGCTCCGCCGCGACCCAATGGCGAATGGCGGCGCGCGGCGCATAAAACAGGCGATGCCCCGTTTTGAGCGCCTGATTAATAAAGTATGTGTCGCCGCCGGCCAATACCATGCGCCCCTGCCGATCCAGATCGGTGCGAAACGCGGGAACATCTTTCAGCACGCAACGGCGGATGGCAAGATTGGCCGAGATGGCATCACCGCCGTTAAATAATTCCCGCACCTGCTGGCCATAATCTACGGAACTTAACAGGTGTTCGGAGCGGTGCGTAAGCCATGGCGGCTTCGGCACAACCTGCCACCAGAGCGTTACTTTACCCCCCACCAAATCCGCGGGATATTGATTAAACACTTCCAGCAAACCCACCAGCCACGGCGGCTGCATCCAAATATCATCATCCAAAAACGCCAATATATCGCCGCGGGCTTCGGCCAATGCGCGATTTCTGGCATGGCTGGCCCCCGCCTGCGGCTCCTCCACGCACCGCAAAGGAAACAACAGTTTCGCTGCGGCTGCCTGGCACACCTGCCGAGTCTGGTCGGTGCAGGCATTGGCAATAACCAGCAATTCCACATTTGTATCAGCGGGAATAATCAGTTGAGACATGCTTTCCAGACACTGGCCCAGCAGTTCCGCCCGGTTGTGCGTTGGGATAATCATGCTGACATGAATTGGCCGAGTATTGTTCACAGGCATGATTTTACTGGAGGCGGTATAGTATGTCACCGTGGTTGCCCGGGACGAATTCAACTTGGAGAGACGGGACTAAAACAGTGGATCGATTATTTTTTTTGAATAGCGCAGATAACACATGGCCTTGAAAATTTGCATAGCGATACCGGGGCTTCCTGAAGCTTCAACACCGGATGACGCGGTGCAAGAGTCTATGACACTGGCAAAACAGTTTGCGGACCATGGTCACGAAATAACGCTTGTGACATCCGCGTCTATGCCAACCCATGCCGCATCGTCCGCAACTGTCGGTGAATTGGGCGATCCGAAAATATCCATCATCACACTTGAACCGCTTACGGAAGCGCAGGTGATCGCGGGCTGGTTTCGGCGACGCAGTTATGAGTTGTTTCGGTGGCTGAAATCAGAGGCGGCCGCGTTTGATTGCGTTATTGCGCCGGCGTGGCAGGCAATAGCGTATTACGCCCTGCTGGCCAAACAGCAGGGCATGGGGTTTGAACACACGCGTTTTGTAACGCATATCGATGCACCAACGCAATGGCGCTATCAAACCCGCCTGGCAATGCCCGCGAGTGTTGATGCCCTGGAAGTCATGTTTATGGAACGTGAAGTCGTGCGCCGGGCGGATGCGGCGGTGATTACCAACAGTGGCTTGCGGACATGGCTTGCGGACAATGGCTGGGCGCTTCCGAAAATAGTTGACACCATCCCACCATTGGCAGCATCACACGCACATGGCCGCGGACAGCCGGAAACAGCCTTTGCAACGGCGGCGCGATTGGAAGTTCCGGATAATTCCGGGGCGGCCGGCGGTGTTTCTGGCCCGATTGGGGAGCTGGTGTTTGCGGGAAAACTCGATAGTGTTGATGCGGTGGAATTGTTTTGTGATGCGATTAAAGCGCTTCCCGCAACTCTGCACAACACGTTGACGATTTCATTTATCGGCGCGATTGGTGAAGTGGGGCAACTCGCCGGCGACTGGTATGTCACACGCGCTTTACGCTCCACGGGTTGTCACTATTCAATAGTCCATGCTCCTACTGCGCAACAACAATTGCAATACCTCCAAGGCCCCAGTCGCGCGGCGATATTTGCGCCACCTCCCGGCGCATTGCCGCAACTGCTGTTGCAATGCGCATCAACACATATTCGCATTCTAATTCCGGAACATTGTGGATTGCGGGATTATTTACCGGCCGAGGCTTGTATGAAACACAGCTTCACACCAACGGCCGCCGGTTTATCGCAGGCGATTCAGTCGCTGGTCACAGGGTGTGGCTCCGGTATCGCCATGCCCGCATTGGAGCAACTTGCGACCGAACGTTGGGAGCATTTGCTGTACACCATCGGCTCATCGGAACTGGCGGCGGGCCATGAGCCTGTCAATACGCTTGCGGCCAGCGCCATGAACGCGGCGGTTGGCGCAGAAGAGCCGATGATCAGCGTGTGTCTGGTGCATTACAATCGACCGGACACGCTCAGGCAGGCTGTGGATTCGCTGCAAGCGCAGAGTTACGGTAATTTTGAAGTTATTCTGGTGGATGACGGCAGCCCATCCGCGGAGGCAAAGGCATTTCTGGATTCATTAGAAGAAGAATTTGCCGCCCGCAAGTGGCGCATCATCCGACAGGCCAACGCCTACATGTGGCGCGCCCGCAACCACGCGGCGCGGCAGGCGCGGGGGGATTATCTGGCATTTATGGATGATGACAATATTGCGATGCCGCACTGGTTGGCATCGGCGGTAAAGGTGGCCCAGAGGACCCATGCGGATGTGGTAACATCCACCATGACGCTGTTTCATGGGGCCGTGCCGCCGAATCCGACGACGTTATATCCAATGTGGGTGCCGCTCGGAGCGGCGGCCGCTGCCGGGGCATTTCTTAATGTTTTCGGTGATGTGCATTGTCTGGTGAAGCGCCGGGTTTTTGAGGAGCTTGGCGGTTTTGAAGAACGTTACAGCGGCTATCAGGAAGATTGGGAGTTTTTTGCCCGCGCCGTGCTTGCGGGCCATAAATTGGAGTTGATTCCGGAGCCGCTGCTTTTGTACCGCATCAGCAAAAACAGCGTTTCGCGCAGCAATGAGCAGAATTGGAACGCCAACCGCGGATGCAGCATTCAGCCCTATCTTAATGCCACGAAGCCGGAATTACGCGACCTGATTCCGCTGATGTTGGAAAACCAACGATTGTATTCCGGGATGGCGGCAAAACGGTCGCGCGGGCGTTGGAAACTTTTACGGGACGCAAATCGCTGGTGGCGTGGTCGGGCCGGAGACGCGCCTGTGGTTGTAGCCTCCGCCGCGGGTGCCTTGCGCGCCGCGGGCGCTATTCCAGTCCGCCGCCGGTGTCCCCGGAGGTGATGCGGGGATAACGGTTTGGCAAGCAATTTATCTGGATTAACTTCCGTATTTGCGCGGCCGCGCAATACGCAACGAATGGAGAGTCATTCGGATTTCCAAAGTGCGGCAATTGGAATCGCCCAGCAATCCGGGCCGAAAGGCAGTGTTTCATGGCCGGCGTAAAAAATAACACCGCGGAGAAAGTTTTGGCCGGCGGCCTGGCGAAGTACCTCCATACCGCGCAGATCACTCTTGGAAAGAGTTTGGGAAAATTTTACTTCTATGCCGACCACGCGTCCCCGCCGATCTTCCAACACAATATCCACTTCGGCACCTGAAAGCGTGCGAAAATGAAAAATGTCAGATTTTGTTCTTGACCATCCCGCCTGCTTGATGAGTTCCATGGTCACCAGATTTTCAATCAGATGGCCGGCCAGGGTTTGATTGGCCTCCAGCCGGTCCTGATCCACATCCATAAGATGACAGGCTAATGCGGTATCCACCAGCATGGCCTTCGGGGCCTTTGCCAGTCGGGCGTTGGCATTGCGATGCCAGGCGGGCAGGGACTGGATCAAGAACAGACCGGCCAGCACTGCCAAATATCGCTTCACCGTTGTTTGAGGAAGTGAAAGCGTCCGCGCCACATCCGCAACGTTGAGAATGGACATGTCGCGGCTCGCCAGAAGGCGTAGCAGGTTAGGAAATATGCCCAGATTTTCCACATTGGCCAAGTCACGCACGTCGCGCTGCAGAATTGTGCTTTCATAGGAGTTAAACCAGCGGGCTTTTGACTCCGCGGTGGTGCGTTGCAGCGGCTCGGGATAGCCCCCGGCAATCAGGCGTGAAAGCAACATTTGCCGGCCTTCACTGTTAATGGGTGTGCTGACAAACGTTTCGGCCAGCAGTTCATCAATCATCGAACCGTGCATGCCCGTGATTTCCCGTTGCGCCAGCGGCCAGAGAGTGAGCAGTTCTATTCGCCCCACAAGATGTGAAGCCAGATCGGGGATAACCATGATCCCCGCGGAACCGGTCAGCAGGAACCGCCCCGGCCTGCGATCACGATCGATGGCGGCTTTGATCGCGCGGCCCAGTTCAGGTGCCGCTTGCACTTCGTCAATGGCAATCGGGCCGTCGAAGCGCGAGAGGAAACCTCCCGGATCGGTACGGGCGGCGGCAAGTGTCGCGGCATCATCAAGCGACAGATAGCGCCGCCCAGTGTTCTCAGAAAGCATTGTCACAAGCGTGCTTTTGCCCGCCTGTCGAGGCCCTTGGATATAAACCGCCGGCGTATCCAATAGCGCGGCGTCAACCAGTGGTGCAATGTATCGCTGAACGAGCATTTCAATAATATAACCGATTAACGGCTGAATATCAACCACCTAGTGGTTGATATTCAGCCGATGGTAGATGCGATCAGCATGAAAGAATAATCCTATAAAAGCAAATTAATGACAAAACAATATTATGCTTGATATTTAATGATGACATCATTAGAATTCAAGCATGATTTATAAACCTCGTATCCTCAAATCCAAGCTTCAACGTATGCTTGATCATTTTGCCGTGGTTATCGTCAGCGGCAGCCGCCAGGTGGGAAAGAGCACGCTGCTGCATAACGAACTACCCAATTGGGACACCGTGGTATTTGATCCAGTGGTGGACGTAGGAAATGCGCGACGGGACCCTGATTTATTTCTAAATAATCATCCTCCGCCATTAATCCTCGACGAAATTCAATACGCTCCGGAACTTGTGGGAGCCATCAAGCGCCGGGTGGATAGCGCACGCGAATCTGGCCATTCCAAAAACTCCCCAGCCAATGAACATGCCGGGATGTACGTTCTGACCGGATCCCAACAGTGGTCTGTTCTAAAATCCGCCAGCGAGTCTCTGGCCGGCCGTGCGGCATTTCTGGACATGGAAGGCTTTTGCCTTGCCGAAATCGCCCAGGCCGGAGTCGAAGACCATTGGCTGCAGCGCTATATGAGTGATCCGGAGCAATTTGTCGCCGCACAACTGAACCGCCTGGGGATGACCAGAACGGTCAACGAGCAGTTGTGGCGCGGATTTTTACCCCAGGCCGATACCCTGGAGCACACTTGGATACCGGAGTTTTACAGCGCTTATCTGCGAACGTACATTGAACGAGATGTACGTTTATTAACCGATCTGGCCGATTGGCAGCAATTCGGACGGTTTGTTCAACTTGCCGCCGCGTTGACCGCCCAGGAGATAAATCACTCGCAACTTGGACGCGATCTGGGCATGACGCCGCAGACGGCACAGCGCTGGCTGGCGACACTGCGCGCGACATTCCAGTGGTTTGAAACGGCGGCTTATCACGGCAACTCGATCAGAAGAATCAGCGGCAAACCCAAAGGATACCTTGCCGATACCGGATTAGCCTGCAGTCTCCATAAAATTTCTGCCGCGTCCGCATTATCCGGCCATCCGTTGACGGGTGCGCTATTTGAAACCGCCGTCGCGGGTGAAATCCGAAAGCTATCCGCGACACTTTCAACTCCGCCGAACATTTACCATTGGCGAAGCCACAGCGGGGCTGAAGTTGATCTACTGCTGGAGCGTGACGGCAGATGTTATCCGATAGAGGTCAAATTATCTTCG
>JAJYZY010000129.1 GCA_021799715.1 Planctomycetota bacterium
CTGCGGAATGGCACGTAAGCGTTCAATGCGTACAACACTCCATGCGCGATTTCGGGAAAATTTGCCGAGCGCTGTTGATGAATCCAATTTTTACGCGATAGCGAGCAATTGGATTTTGCGCTGTACAATTATATTTCTGCGCTGTACGCAGTGGTGCGGACGGTTCAAGGTTCATATAGTCATTGTGTAAGTTTTCGCTCGTCCCGCCGGAGGGTGTTTGATGGCTGGCTGAGCGAATGCTTCGGTAGATTTTGTTGGATGTGCAAGTCGCGGCGATGCTGGGAGTGTTTCCCGGTGGCTGCGGTTTGCTGATGGTTTGTTTTCTCTGGAAGGAGAATAATGATGTTTCTGCGATCTTCAAATTTCACACGGATTCCACTGTTTGGAATAATGGCTGGCGCGGCGGCGTTGGCCTGTCCCGGGCTGATGACAGGTTCTGCGCACGCCACGGCCCTTCCCAGCAGCGTGCTGATTGACAATTTCAGTCAGGATACCGTTGGGGCTGCGCCCAGCGAAGTAATTGGTTACCAGGGCCAGACATTGACCGTCGTGAGTTCGGGAACCGCCGACGGGAACATGTTGCAGGTAAAGATTGCGAATCAATATTCCGCCCAATTGCAATTCGGCACTGCGGGTACCACACCCGCAAATTGGGATAATTACCAGGACATTTCGTTCGACCTCCTGTTCCCCAATACGTCCACGGCAACTCTGTATCCGGGTACCTCAATTGATGTCCAGCAGGCGGGCTACCAAGGCGGAGGCCAGACCACGCAGGCGGTAAACTTGGGCACCGGTGGTAACGGCATCTATCCGTCCGTGCCATCGTCCAATGCGTCAACCACGCTTGTCCCTGTTAACATACCGATTTCGCAAATTCCTCCGGCTGTCCTGCCGGGTAGCTGGTTCCAGGTAATCCTGAACATCTATCCCGGATATGACAGTGGAGCCACCGGCCCGTGGACTTTCGACATGGGCAACGTTCAATTTACCAACCCGGTTACCAGCACGATTCCCGAACCAGCTACTATCGGCCTGCTGGCTATCGGTGGGCTGGGCCTGCTTTTGCTTGGTCGGCGGCGTAGGTTGGTGTGAACTTATAACACCGCATTGCAGCCATGGATTGGTGGCGTGTTTTATCTGTAGATTACACTGCGGCGGCTTGGCGTGGCCCAAGCCGCCGCTTTTTTATTCGGCCATTGGAAATTTTCCCATACCCTCCCTGATGCGGCAGCATCATGGTTGGATGCGGGGTGGAGTTCGAAAATAATATTCCCTTCGTATCGTCAATGTTCGGCACAAGTCTTGCCGGGCAGATTGTGTCGTATGGTTGCACGCTGCTTTGCATCCAACTCGACGCTTCCGCATCGAGCTATTGGGAGTGTATCCCATATTCTGGTCTGAATCGGTGAAATCGCACCGTCTACGTCATTGCCGCCGGGCTGCCGGATTTCCCGCATGATCGCATCTTTGTTCTTAACCGCGATACAAAATAATGGCCGCGACTCAATCATAAAACCGGACGATTCGACCGCCAAAAAATTACCGCCTGATTGGCAAGGTAGTCATACAACAGGTGCCGAAGGTGTGTTCTATTTTTTATCCGCTGCGGCACACCATTGCGTGAAAACCAGCGACGGCCTCGCCCGTGTATTGATCCCAACGCAAGGCTCATCATCTGTTTGAGCGTTTGCTGGACCCTTTCCGGTGGATGTAATGTGTGCCAGGCCAAGACGATATGCAGATGCGTAGGCTGGCTGGCAATTGCATACACAGTCCATTGCCGCCGTGCTGAAGTTTCCTGAACGGTTTGGCAGAGCAAATTCTGATCATCCCAGGACCAAAGGAGCGTCGGAAACCGCGCCGAGCGTTCCCAATGAGCCGCCAATTTTGGTTCAGCCGCGAATCGGCCGCGCCCGCGACGGTAGTAGCCCTTTGGATTGTCAGCATTCCATGTAAGAAAACCGTGTACGATAATGTGGTAGACCGGCATAGCTCTCTCCCTAGTAAAATAAGCCTCATTATTGTGTGCTGTTTTGGCCAATTTGACAAGCTTCCCGCCATCAATATTCGGCACCAGCCTCGACGGGCGGATTGTGTGGTATGGTTGCACGCTGTTTCGCATCCAACTCGACGCTTCCGCATCGAGCTATGCGCACTGAACTGATGGCCTGATGCGGCAGGATCATGGTTGGACGCGGGTGGGGCGTGAAATCACCATGCCGTTTTCATCGCCGCGCCCAATCGTCGCGCCGCCGGCCCCCCCGGATGAAGGGTGGCATTTGCGCTAATCATAAAAATTTTTGCGCTGTACGTAGTGGCGAAGCGTTAATGGGGCGGTAAACTTAACGATCCGGGAAAGCGGCGGAATTGCCTTTTGCGACATGAATCGCCGGATAGTGCAATGTTTGGTCCGCGGGCAGAAAAAGGGAAGGTGCCGATAATCTTCGCGGAATGCGGGCAGATCTGCACGTTGTCATAACGCCAGCGCTCCTCGCCATTACCGCCTTGCGAAAATCTCATTTGTCAGGTTCGTCGGCAAATTATGCCGATTGAAGATGAAGGTTCGCCCCGGGTCCGGTTGCAACACGATTATAAGCGGTGTGTGTTATGAAATTCAGACATGGTGCCTGGTTGTGGCGGCCGGACGTCACGCCATCCGTGGCCAAACGGCTGTATCGCTATGCCATTGAACAAAATATGGTGCGACTCTGGACGCTGGATCATACCGGCACCGAAGGGGCAAACCGGTTTGAAGGAACGATTCTGGAATTGCGGATTTCTTCTCCGATGCCCGATGTGCTGCGCGTTCGCGTGCATCATCACCGGCCCGCCGAAGTTATCCCTTCCGGGTTTGATCTGGATTACCGAACTGAAAGTTCAAGCTGGAGGGTGGAGGATCAACCATCCCACATTCGCGTGACAACGGGAAATCTAACCGTTGAGATCAACAAACAGGACTGGCGGATGTGCTTTCTGGATCCGCGGGGCGGCGTCATTACCGAAGCTGGCAGCGAGAGCGTCGGCTACATGCGAGTCCAGACCGCCGGGGAGTTTATGATGCAACGCCTGACCATGGCGGTGGGGGAGTGCATTTATGGCCTGGGCGAGCGCTTTGGTCCGCTGGTAAAAACCGGACAGAACGTGGTGATATGGAACGAAGATGGTGGAACCGTCAGCGACCTGGCGTATAAAAATATTCCCTTTTATCTCTCCAGTCGCGGTTACGGCGTGCTGGTGAATTCACCCGGCAGGGTGGATTTTGAAATCGGCACGGAACGCGTATCGCAAATGCAATTCAGCCTGCCCGGAGAGGAACTCGACTATTACCTTTTTTACGGGCCTGAACTGAAGGATGTTCTCGGTAAATATACCCTTTTAAGCGGACGGCCCGCGGTTCCACCGGCATGGTCATTTGGACTGTGGCTCAGCACATCTTTTACCACGCGGTATGATGAAAAAACGGTCATGGAATTCGTGGATGGCATGACCGATCGGGGCATCCCTTTAAGCGTGTTTCATTTTGACTGTTTCTGGATGAAGGAACGGCAATGGTGTGATTTCCAATGGGATCGCGAAGCATTTCCCGACCCGGAAGGAATGCTCAAGCGCCTGAAAGCCAGGGGCTTAAAAATATGTGTGTGGATCAACCCATATATTTCGCAGCTTTCGCCATTGTTTGAAGAAGGGCGGAAGAATCAATATTTGCTCCGGCGTGCCGACGGGTCGGTTTTCCAGCGCGACGCCTGGCAGCCGGGAATGGCGCTGGTGGATTTTACCAATCCGCTGGCGCGACAGTGGTATTGCGGCAAGCTCCAGTCGCTTCTGGACATGGGCGTCGATGCGTTCAAGACGGACTTCGGCGAATTTATTCCCGTGGAATCTGTGCGCTATTTTGACGGGTCCGACCCGCTGCGGATGCATAATTATTATAGCTATATATATAACAAATGTGTGTTTGAGCATCTGGAAAAGCATCACGGTAAAGGCGGCGCCTTGGTGTTCGGGCGCTCGGGCACGACGGGAATTCAGAAATTTCCGGTTTCATGGGGCGGGGACTGCGAGGCAAGTTATGAATCCATGGCCGAGGATTTACGAGGGGGCTTGAGTTTCTGCATGTCCGGCGCGGCATTCTGGAGCCACGATATCGGCGGGTTTTCCGGCAAGGCGGACGCGGGGCTGTATAAGCGCTGGATCGCCTTCGGTTTATTGTCCACACACAGCCGCCTGCATGGCTCGGAGTCCTACCGTGTTCCATGGCTGTTTGATGAAGAATCGGTGGAGGTCATGCGGCATTTTACCGCGCTGAAAAACCGGCTTTTCCCATATCTGTTTTCCGCCGCGCTGGATGCCGCGCAACATGGCTGGCCGGTATTGCGGGCCATGGTATTGGAATACCCCGATGACCCGGCCTGCCGATATCTGGACCGGCAATATATGCTCGGATCGTCCATATTGGTTGCGCCGATATTTCGTGCCGACGGCGTGGCGGAATATTATTTGCCGAGCGGGTCCTGGACGGATTTATTGACCAATCGGGTGGTGGAAGGGGGCAGTTGGCGGAGGGAGAAAATGGACTTTATGAGTCTGCCGTTGTTTGTCAAAACCAATGCGATTATTCCCTTGTCGGCCAACACGCAATGCCCGCACTGGCAATGCGCCGATGAGTTGATACTCGATGCCGGTGTTCTGGAGGACGCGGCTTGCGTGGATGTGCGCGCAGGGGCCGCGAACGGTACCGCGGCAACATTTCATGTACAGCGCCGTGCCGGCGAAATTGTTTTTAAATCAGATGGTGCAGCCCGGCGCGTTGGCGTTGTTTTGCGCCATTGCCGAATGGTGGCCGATGTAATCAATGGCGGCGAATCCCGTGCAGTCCCGGAAGGATGGCGCATTGATTGGAAAAATACCGACCAGCCGCTGATTGTGGTACTATCCGAAGCACCGGGAAGTATGGACCGGAGGCGGCTGACCGATCAGACAATCACGCTGAAGGCGCAGCACGGCGGTAATGGCCAAAGCGCCAACCGGTAGCGACGATTGTCGGAAGCGGCGGATCAAACGGGTTCAGGTGATAAAAACTGATTCAAAAATTAAAGAGGCCAAATCATGGTGAATGCGAATTCAGCGTCGGAAAATTCTCGGGTCAATGGATTGACAAATCAAATCTCACGCCGAAAGGTGCTGGCAACCGCCGGGGCAATCGCGACGGCAACCGTTATAGGGAAAACCCCCGACTCTTCGATTCACTCGGCGCGCGGAGCCAATGTTCAGGCCGGGTGGAAACCATCCGGTTATCGTTGGAACAATGTTGCCATTCACGGCGGCGGATTTGTTGTGGGCATTATTCCACACCCCACGGTGCGCGGACTCATATATGCGCGCACGGACGTAGGCGGAGCGTATCGGCTCGATCCTGGCAGCGACCGCTGGACGCCCATTACCGATTGGGTGGGTGGGCCGGACTGGTATTTATCGGGTATTGAAAGTCTTGCCGTTGACGTAACGGACAAAAATCGTGTCTATATCGCGGCGGGCATGTACAGCCAGCCATGGGCAAAAAACGGTGCCATTTTAAGATCCCAGGATCAGGGGCGCACCTGGCGGATAACCCATCTGCCCATTAAGCTCGGCGGCAACGAAGCGGGGCGATTTAATGGTGAACGCTTGGCGGTGGATCCGAATGCCCCGTCAACGCTCTATTTTGGTTCGCGACATAATGGCCTTTGGAAAAGTGTGGATCATGGTGAATCATGGCATCAGGTAAAAAGCTTTCCAGTGTTGCGCCATACCGCCGGCGTGGGCACGGTTTTTGTCATTTATGATTCGCATGGCGGCAAACGCGGACAAGCCACGCCCATTATCTATGCCGGTGTTTCCACGCCGCAGGGTGGAATGTATCGCAGCACGGATGCCGGAGAGACCTGGCACAAAATGCCGGGGCAACCAACGGGATTGCGCCCCAATCATGCCGCGTTGTCCGCCGATGGCTTTATGTATGTCAGTTATGGCAAGCAGCCGGGACCAAATTCGATGACGGACGGCGCTGTCTGGAAATGTAACACCCGCGATGACGGTTGGACCAATATTACGCCCCTGTCCCCACAAAAAGACCGCCGCAGCTTCGGATATGGAACCGTGGCCATTGATGTGAACCATCCCGGCACGGTTATGGCCGGCACGTTCTGCCGCTGGAATGGCGGTGACATCATCTTTCGTTCCACCAATGGCGGCCGGAATTGGACTGCCATCAGCCCCAGTGCCGGCGGAATCTGGTCCGTGGAATCGGCTCCGTGGCTGAAGTTCCATTCATCGCATGCGATGGTCACGAATTGGATCGGCAGTCTGCAAATTGATCCGCATCATTCCGATCGCGTGCTTTACACCACCGGCTGGGGAATATTTGAAAGTACGGATGTCACCGCGGCGGATACCGGGGGGCGGACGCACTGGAAATTTTATTGCGACGGCTTTGAGGAAACCGTGGTTACGGACTTGATCAGTCCGCCCGCGGGGGCACATCTGATCAGCACGGTTGGCGATATTGATGGC
>JAJYZY010000014.1 GCA_021799715.1 Planctomycetota bacterium
CGGAAATTGACGATCAATTGTGCGGTCACGGCGGCGCGCCCATGCAGAAACAGGCAATTAGTCATCGCTCCGTCCAGCAAGGCGGAAATGACGCCTCCATGCATAATGCCGGGGTAGCCTTCATAACGGCCGTCGCAATCGAAATTCCCCACCGCCACACCCTGATCATCCAGAGAGAGCCGAATTTTCAGCCCGTGCGGACAATTCGGACCGCACACAATGCAGTCGGGGTGGTATTGTCCACGCAGATCAGGCATGGTGTCCGCCGCATGAATGGCCATCGTTCTGACCATGATGCTCTCCGCACTTATGATGCTCCTGGGAATCATGATCACAGGTATTGGAACCGGACTTAAGGTGCCCCTGCAGCCAGGCGGTAACGACTGCATCAACAGGCTCGGCCGGTGCGCCCGTCAGGACTTGAATTTGATTCATGTCGCATAATTCGGCCGCTCGAGCACCTATTCCACCAGTAATGACAACGTTGACTCCGTGCGATTTGAGCCACTGCGGCAGTTTGCCGGGTTCATGCTTGGGTGCGGCGAGAATTTGCTTTGACAGAATGGCTTTTGAGGTCATGTCGACTTCAACAATAGCAAGCTCCGAACATCTGCCGAAATGTGGGTAAAGTAACGAGTCTAATACGGGAATCGCGAGTTTCATGATGGTCTCCTTGAAATGGGCGTATTGTGGGCACCGGCATGATTGCCGGGCTTATGTTGTTGTTTGACGTTCGTGATCAGCCAGTCCAGCCATGGTCGGGCCTCATGACGAGCGACGGAAAGTTCCAGTAGTGGGGCGGCGCGGTTGAGGTGGATCACATCCTGGCGGAAACGCTCAAGGTCAAATGGAATGTAAGGTAAGAGATCTATTTTATTGAGAATCAACAAATCAGCCGATACCACCAGGTTGGGGTGTTTAGCGGCCTTATCATCACCTTCACTGACACTGAACATCCCTACTTTACACTGTTGGCCGAGATTAAATGACACCGGGCAGATCAGATTTCCCACGTTCTCGATGATCAGCAAACTCAGATCGGCAAGTTTGAGTTTATCCATGGCATGCCGCACCTGATTGGCGTCAAGGTGGCAACCGCTGCCGGTGTTGACCTGCACGATATTCTCACAGTGCATTGCCAATCGGTCGCCATCGCGGCTGGTTGCGGGATCGCCGACAATCACGCCGACGTTCATCACCCCTTTAAGTTCCTTTAACGTCAGTTCCAGAAGCGCGGTTTTTCCCGCACCGGGCGCACCGATTAAATCGACGACAAATATGCCTGAACGTTGGAATACCTCACGATTTTGCAGAGCTATTTCATCGTTGAGTTTAAGAACATTTTCAACAATTGGTACTTTGGTGCTCATGATTTACTCCGGTCTGAAGCGACTTTTTTCCACGGCGGCCGTGAGCACGAACCCGACGGCCTGCCGGATGTTTGGGTTTACAATGCCTGGTGATGTGGTCTACCTCAATGGAATCCAAGTGGAATTCATCACCGCCCATCACATCAACCTGCGATCCTCCGCACACGCAATGCTCATCAACCGTTGCGGGTTCCCAGCATCGCCCACACGCCACACACCGCAATCGCCATGGCGGTGTTACAACAATTAAACGTGATCCGGCCCATCCGGCATTTGCACTGGCGATATTCCACGCCATCTCCATGGCCTCCGATACCACACCGTGCATGGGGCCGATTCGCACCGTGGCGCTGATCAGGCGTTCATGGGTCGGGATATGCCGCCGAATAAGTGCGATCAACGATTCCGCAATGGATATTTCATGCATGATTCAACTCCAGAATGATTCCATGCCGGTTTCCAACTGTTTCCACCCCTGAAGTATCCGAATATAATTTCCGCGCTCAAATAATTCCGGTTCCGGAGATCGCGCCATGCTCATGGATCCCTTCATCTGCTTGACCGAAGTGTATTCGTTGGCCCGCATCCATTCGGCCAGGGCATCGCGCAACACCTTCAGGTGCTCCGGGCCGTACTCCAGAAGCGCTGAAACGATTTGTACGCCATCCGCGCCCACCATAAGACATTTAATGGCATCGCGGGCATTTTGTACGCCGCCGGTAATCGCCAATTGACAATCCACCTGCCCGCTGATTGCCGCCGTCCAACGCAGGCGCGGCAGCAGTTCTTCCGACGTGGAGAGCTTAAGCTCTCGTTTTACCGTCAGATTTTCAATATCAATATCGGCCTGGTAAAAGCGATTGAAAATCACCACGCTCCCCGCACCGGCTTTGGCCGCCTGGGCCACAAAGTGCACCGGCGAGGTATAAAACGGAGAGAGCTTCACGGCCAGCGGCAGCCGCACCGTTTTTCGCACATCCTGTATGACCGCCAGCGATTCACGTTCTATATCGGTGGCATCTCGAAATGCTGAAAGCGCTAAATCGTACAGATTTAATTCAATGCCGTCGGCACCGGCGTCCTCAAGCAATCTTGCGTAAGCGGTCCAGCCGCCCAGCGTGCGTCCATTTAACGAAGCTATGACCGGTATGCGCACTGCCGCCTTTATTTTTTGCAATTGCTTCAGATAGGCATCAGGTCCAAGCCGGAAATTGTAGGGCGTGGCAAGATAGCTCGAAGCTTCACCGGAGCTATCCTCCCCCTGGGTAATCGTCCAATCAACATACATTTCCTCCTTCACCAATTGCTCTTCAAATATGGAGTGCATGATGATCATCGGCGCGCCGGCATCTTCGAGCCGGCGGACGGTATCCATATCATTAACCATCGGAGATGCCCCCGGTATCAGCGGGTGCGGAAGATCAAAGCCCATATAATTTGTGGACATATCCATAAACCTAATCTCCTTTCGCCGCAACGGCGGATGAACTGGTTTGATTTGTACCGCCGGTTCCTGGAAACGCGAAGCCCGCCAGTTGACTGTAAAGTGCCAGTCGTTCGGCGGTGTTGCGTACGGAAGCCTCTGAAAGCAGGCGGAATCTTTCAGGATTCATTTTTTCAATCATCGAGAACCTGGTCTCATTGCGGAGATAATCGCGCACGTTGGCCTTTTGGCCGGGAGAATCAATCTGCAGCGGAGGTTTGCCGACGGCTATAAGCCTGGGGTCATAGTGGTACAACGGCCAAACCCCGCTATCCACAGCTAATTTCTGCTGATTGACGCCGAATTTAAGATCATACCCATGTGCGATGCAATGACTGTACGCGATGACCAGCGACGGACCGGGATAGCTTGCGGCTTCACTGATAACCCGCACCGCATGATTGTCATTGGCACCGAACGCGATGCTCGCGACATACGCATGCCGATAGCTCATGGCCATCAGACCGAGATCTTTTTTCTGCGTGCCTTTACCAGCGGCGGCAAATTTGGCCACCGCGCCGATCGGTGTGCTCTTGGAACTCTGGCCGCCGGTATTGGAATATACTTCCGTATCCAGAACCAGAATATTGACGTCGAATGGCAGACTCAATACATGATCAAGTCCCCCAAAATCAATATCATAGGCCCATCCATCGCCGCCGAGTATCCACACGCTTTTTCGCACAAGATAATCAGCCATTTGCGCCAGCACCGCAGCCTGCGGCGCTTGGCTGTTGTTAAGGTGTTGGCGGAGAATTTCCACCCGTTTACGCTGTTCGGCAATCCCGTGTTCCGTACTTTGGTCCGCTTCCAGAATGGCCGTAGTCAGGGTGTCACCGAGCATGCCTGAAAATGCTTTTACCAGCCGTTGTGCCTGTTGTATATGCTGTTGAATGCCCAATCGCATTCCCAGGCCGAATTCAGCATTGTCTTCAAACAGGGAATTATTCCACGCCGGTCCGCGGCCATCGCGGTTTGTCGTATACGGCGTGGTGGGAAGGTTACCGCCGTAAATAGATGAGCATCCCGTAGCGTTGGCGATAATGAGCCGATCTCCAAATAACTGGGTCAACAATTTG
The DNA here is from genome assembly GCA_021799715.1 of Planctomycetota bacterium. Next base: position 3,933 of record JAJYZY010000014.1, read on the forward strand.
ATATATGGCGTTTCACCACAACCGGCGCAGGCTCCGCTGAACTCAAACAAGGGCAACATGAATTGACTGGATTTCACGTCCAATCGTGTCAGGCGTGTGCGATCGAACTCGGGGATGGTAAGGAAAAAGTTGAAATTGTCGCGCTCCCGATCGCGGATATTCAATTGCGGCACCATATTGATCGCTTTACGCTTGGGGTTGGTTTTATCCTTTGCCGGGCATACCTCCACACACAGGCCGCATCCGGTGCAATCTTCCGGGGCCACCTGCAGCGTATAAGACATGCCCTTAAAGTCCGGAGCTTTATACGGTGTATGTTTAAATGACGCCGGTGCGCCAGCCAGGGCATTGGTATCAAAAAGTTTGGCCCGTATAGCCGCATGCGGGCAGACAAAGGCGCATTTGTTGCATTGGATGCACAGTTGCTGCTCCCATTCGGGTATTTCCACCGCGATGTTGCGCTTTTCCCACTTCGTTGTGCCGGTTGGCCAGGTGCCATCGACCGGGAAGGCACTGACGGGCAGCAAATCTCCCTTGCCGGCCATCATGACCGCCTGCACGCGACTCGTGAAGTCCGGCATGCCCGGTTGAGCGAAGGTTTCCTGCCGGAATCCGGACGTGGCTGTGGTTGGAATTGCGATTTCATGCAGATTGGCAAGTGTCTGGTCAACCGCATCATAATTGCGACGGACGACTTCCTCGCCCCGCTTTTCGTAGGTTTTTTTGATCGCCTTTTTAATGGCTGCAATTGCCGCATCGCGCGGTAATACACCGGAAATGGCGAAAAACGCCGTTTGCATAATGGTGTTGATGCGCCGTCCCATGCCGGTATTCCGCGCCACCGTATTGGCATCTATGGAAAACAGCCGCAGCCGTTTATCTATAATGGTTTGTTGAATTTCCACCGGTAGATGATTCCATAATTTCAGCGGCTCCATCGGCGCGTTAAGGAGAAATACAGCGCCCGGAGCGGCCAAGTCCAGAATGTTCATGCGTGCCAGAAATTCAAATTGATGACATGCGATGAAGTTGGCCCGGCGAATGAGATACGGTGCTCGTATCGGCTCTTTGCCAAATCGCAAATGCGAGATGGTCATGGCTCCGGATTTTTTCGAGTCATAAACAAAATAACCCTGGGCATGTAAATCTGTCTGATCACCAATAATTTTTATGGAATTTTTGTTGGCACCCACCGTGCCATCCGCCCCCAGGCCGTAAAACATAGCCTGTACCACATCACCCATCGGCAGATCAAAAGTTTCATCCACGGGCAGTGACAACCTGGTAACATCGTCCGTAATGCCCACCGTAAAGCGTGGCTTGGGATTCGATTTAGCCAATTCATCGAACACCGCTTTGACCATGGCGGGCGTAAATTCCTTGCTGGAAAGGCCGTAGCGTCCTCCGATCACCATCGGCATGTCCCCCATGGGTAATGCACCGACCATCATCGCCTGCGCCAGCGAGGTGATGACATCCTGATAAAGTGGTTCCCCGGCGGCTCCCGGTTCTTTTGTGCGGTCCATGACCGCAATTTTACGGGTGCTTGGCGGGATGGCCGCAACCAGCATATCGGCCGCAAATGGGCGGTACATGCGCACAATGATACATCCGATCTGTTCTCCCTTTGCCGCAAGGTATTGAACGGTTTCGCTTACGGTTTCGGCACCGGAACCCATGATGATCATCACGCGCGCGGCCTGCGGATGTCCGCGATATTCATACGGTTTATAAGACCGGCCCGTGAGTTCCCCGAATCGCCGCATTTCTTCGACAACAATGTTCGGCAGTGCGTCATAAAATGGATTCGCCGCCTCCCGCGCCTGGAAAAACGTGTCGGGATTTTGTGCCGTACCCCTCAATACCGGAGCATCGGGCGTCAGGGCTCGCTGACGGTGTGCCGCCAGCAATTGTTGCGGAATAATCGCTTGCAGTTGCGCATCGGTGAGAATATCAACGCCGTTAAGCTCGTGTGATGTGCGAAAGCCATCAAAGAAATGGATAAATGGTATTCTGCCGCGCAATGTGGCGGCTAATGTGATGGCCGCCTGATCATGCGCTTCCTGCACATTGATAGATGCCAACATGGCAAATCCGGTTTGCCGACAGGCCATCACATCGGAATGATCGCCGAATATCGACAACGCATGGGTGGCCAGCGAACGGGCCGCGACCTGAATGACAAAACTGGTAAGTTCACCGGCGATTTTATACAAATTCGGGATCATCAAAAGCAATCCCTGTGAGGATGTTGCGGTGGTGCATAATGAACCGGCCTGCAGTGCGCCATGCACAGCGCCGATGGCACCGCCTTCACTTTGCATTTCCACAACCTGCGGCACTCCACCCCAGATGTTGGTTTGCCCGCGCGAGGCCCAGTCATCGAAAAATTCCCCCATGGGACTCGCCGGTGTGATCGGGTAAATCACTGCCGTTTCGCTGGTGCGATAAGCAACACTGGCCGCCGCTTCATTGCCGTCCATCGTCGTATGCTGTTGCGTATTCATATATTATCCTTTCTTCATTGTTGCTGAACTGTTATCGCCGGTTCGGAATCCCTATAAATTTCCGGCAGAAAATTTTGCCCATTAAACCAGAGAGAAAACCCATTAATTAAATACTGGACAAGCCGATCCACGGCGGCGGCAATCCGGGGTGTTAATTGATCACTGATTTCCAAGCATTGGCATCCGAGTGCCGCAACCCACGCATCGGGACATGCTCCGAAGTTGCATTGCGCCATTGCCAGCACCTTGCCGGGTGTGAAATGGTGGCCGAAAAGCATGGCGGATGGTGCTTCTTCATGCACCCGGCTGATGGTAATGCGGCCTGGAGGAAGCGTCATGCTGGCATCAACAAAGACAACCCGCTTGAACAGGGCGATCTCTGCCGAGAGTTCCGGCGTCAGTTGTGTATGGGAAATCAACTCTACCCGCCTGTGACAACACGGCGGCAAAAGAGCCGAAAGCTTCTCGATGACGGCCGGTCCCGCGCCATCATCTCCGCGCAGTGTATTGCCATATCCAATGACAAGTATCTCCCTCGCGGCAGCGGCAAGATCAGTTTCTTTGCAGCACATCGCACACCTCACCATCCGGAGCGCACAGCTCAATGCGCAGCGGCATTTGCCCCAAAGCATGTGTGGAACAGCTCAGGCACGGATCAAAGCATCGAATAACAGCCTCCACGCGGTTGAGCATTCCTTCCCGCAATTTCGTGCCATCGACAAATCTTTCCGCAACCTGTCGCACGCCGAGATTCATTGCCAGGTTGTTGTGTCCGGTGGCGATAATCAGGTTGGCCCAACGAATCAGTCCATTGTCATCAATTTTATAGTGATGAATCAGCGTGCCGCGCGGTGCCTCGGAAATTCCCACTCCTTCCAGCCGATTGGGCCGGGCGCGCGAGCGGATGTGCGTATTGAGAATATCCGGAAATTGTAACAGCCGCTGGATCATTTCTATTCCATACACAATCTCAATAAGTCGTGCCCAGTGGTAATGGAAACTGCTTTGTGGTGCGCGGCCAAGCCGGGTACGAAATACGCCCAATTCCATATCCGCGCGGACCGTACCGCACCGTTCCGCCACGGCCAGACGTGCCAGCGGGCCCACGCGATATATTCCCGCGGGGTATCCGTGCGGCTTAAAGAAAGGGAACTTGAGATAGGAGTAATTCTCCACGGCTTCGCTGATCAGTGATGCGTAATGGCTGTGGTTGCCCTGGCTAAGTTCCGCCACGGGCGTGGCATGATGATCCACAAACTTCAAGGCTCCATCATAATGTTCCAACAGGCCGTCGGGGGTAACCAGTCCGGCAAAAAGCGTCGGAAAATTGGCAAACGCATCAACTTCCGCCGGGTAACGATTGTCAACTTGATGAAAATAATCCAGTGCCCGCTCAACACGGGCGAGGGCCGAAGGAATCTCCTTCAAAATGGCATCGCGCGTTTCCTCCGTCAGCGGCGCGTTAACGCCGCCGGGCACAACCCATGCGGGATGGATTTTTTTCCCTCCCAGCTTTTCAATAACGTCCTGTCCGAATTTACGCAGCAGTATGCCATCGCGCGCGAAATCAGGATGCTCTCGAATCAGGCCGAAAATATTACGCCGCATGGGATCGCCGTCCATGCCGAAAAGCAGGTCCGGACTGGAAAGATGAAAAAACGACAGTGCGTGGCTCTGTATCATCTGGGCCAGGTTCATCATCCGGCGAAGTTTGTCCGCGGTGGGTGGAATCTGCACGGCCAGAATATCATCACACGCCTTGGCCGCCGCCATCAGGTGGCTTACCGGACAAATTCCGCATATCCGGGCCATAATTCCGGGCATTTCAGTTAATGGTCGGCCCTCGACAAATTTCTCAAAGCCGCGAAATTGCGTCACGTGAAACTGGGCATCACAAACTTTACCGCCGTCATCAAGGTGAATGGTGATTTTAGCGTGTCCCTCAATGCGGGTAACACCGTCAATGGTAATGGTTTTAGGCATGTTACATTCCTCTTTTCAGGCCCATTGCCGCGGGCCATTGTTTACTTGCCGAAACGCGAAACACTCATGGCATTGGGTACGCGACCCGCCAGTAATTCCGTCAGGACAAACCAGATCGCATCCGCTGGTGGTGGGCACCCCGGCAGATACAGATCGACTTTGATCACCTCATGCAGCGGCGTGGCATGCGGGCGCAGGGGTGGCACGACCGTCAACGGCAGCAGGGCTTTGCGATCTTGCGGCGAGGATGGCTCCTGGGCATTTTCCACGTACGCCCGATCAAACAAATCGGAGCGATCCCAGTAATTCCGCATGGCGGGAACATTGCCGGTCACGGCGCAGTCACCCAAGGCGATAACATATTTGCTGTGGGCCCGGATAATCTTCGCTTTGTGTAAATCTTCTTCGCTGCTGACCGCGCCTTCCACGAGGGTTAAATCAACGCTTTGGGGAAATTCCTTCGGGTCTACCACCGGTGAATGCAGGATGTCCACCAGTCCCGCAAGGGTAATAAGCCGTTCATCAAGATCCATCAGGCTCATGTGGCATCCCGAACAGCCATCAAGCCATACGGTTGCCACGGTTGGTCTGGTTGTCGCACTGGTCATGATTGAGCCTCCCGCATGAGTGTTAAATAGGGTAGAAAATCAGCTTTTTTGGTCATCTCACCCACGGCGGTGCCGCGATGGGTCAATGCTCCCGTGGGGCATACATTCACGCACTTGCCGCAGCCGGTGCACGTCGCACTTTCGCCCCAGGGCTGGTCGAGATCATGAATGATCGCGGCCATTACCCCACGGCCCTTAACATCTTTGGTGTGGGCACCTTCAATTTCGCCGCATACGCGCACGCATCGCACGCATAAAATGCAACGGTTTTGATCCAGCCGCATGTAGTCATGGGAGTTGTCAACCTCCAGATGCGGGAAGCGATAGGGAAATCGCACATGATCTATTTCAAGTTTCACCGCCATGTTCTGCAGTTCGCAATGTCCGTTGCTTACGCATACGGAGCAAACGTGATTGCGTTCCGCAAAGAGCATCTCCACAATCATCTTGCGATACTCTTTGAGCCGCGGCGAGCTGGTGCTAACCGTCATGCCTTCGGCGCACGTCGTGGCACATGCCGCATGCAGCTTTGGCGATCCCGCGATTTCCACCATACATAAGCGGCAGCCGCCCCAGACCGTCAGGCCCTCCAGAAAGCAGAGCGTTGGAATATCAATATGATTTTCCCGCGCCACCTGCAGAATGGTCTCGCCGCTGCGGCAACTTATGTCTTTGCCGTCAATTTTCAGGGTGATGGATTCTGTATTTGAACCAACTGAAGTCATGGGAGCACCTCCAATTCAATGTGTTCACCCGCGGCGGCCGGGTCGGCATTTCCATGTGCGGCCTGGGCTTCTTTAATAAGTTCAAGATATTCGCGCTCGAAATAGCGCAGAGTGCTAAGCACCGGATTGGGTGCCGATTGCCCCAGCCCGCAAAGACTGGTCTGTTTGACCATATCGCATAAATCCTTGAGGAGCTGGAGGTCTTCGGGCGTGCCGCGTTTCTTGCAGATTCGATCCAGCAATTCGTGCATCTCATAGGTGCCAACCCGGCACGGCACGCACTTGCCGCAACTTTCCGTCATGCAGAATTCCATGAAGAATCGCGCCACATCCACCATGTTGCTGGTTTCATCCATCACAATCATGCCGCCGGAACCCATGATGGAACCCGCTTTGGCCAGTGATTCATAGTCCACGGTTATATCCAGTTGTTCTGCGGGTATGCATCCGCCCGACGGCCCGCCCGTCTGCACCGCCTTGAAAGCTTTGCCATCCGGAATGCCTCCGGCAATGTCGTAAATAATCTCGCGAAGCGGCATTCCCATTGGAACTTCAATCAGGCCGGTATTCTTAATTTTGCCGGTAAGGGCGAAAATTTTCGTGCCTTTGCTCTTATCGGTTCCGATCTGTGAGAACCATTGGGAGCCATTGTTGATAATCGGCGCAATATTGGCGTACGTTTCCACATTGTTGATCAGAGTGGGGCGCCGGAACAGACCGTCATTGGCCGGATACGGAGGGCGCGGACGCGGTACCCCGCGCTTGCCTTCAACGCTGGCGATTAATGCCGTTTCCTCGCCGCATACAAATGCCCCGGCTCCGAGCCGCAATTCAACGTTAAAGCTGAACTTGGTGCCGAAAATATTATGGCCGATTAACTCATGCCGTCGTGCCAGATTAATCGCCCGGGTCAATCGCTTAACCGCCAGTGGATATTCCGCCCGAACATAAATGACACCGCTTTCCGCTCCCACCGCATACGCCGCAATCGCCATTCCTTCCAGCACCCGGTGCGGGTCGCCCTCCATGACGCTGCGATCCATAAACGCCCCCGGATCACCCTCATCGCCGTTGCAAATGACATATTTTGTACCGCCGCCGGCCTTGGATACCGTGGCCCATTTCAGTCCGGTCGGAAATCCGGCACCACCTCGTCCGCGCAGGCCGGAATCGGAAACTTCCTGTATGACCTGTTGGGGAGTCATGGTGGTCAGCGCCTTAAGCAACGCCTGATACGCACCATGGGCGATGCAATCAATAATATCTTCCGGATCAACATGTCCGGAATTTTCCCGCACAATGAGTTTCTGCCGCGTAAAAAATGGTTGTCGTGTATCACAAAGCAGCTCGGCAACCGGCTGCGTGGACAGTCCTTCGACAATGGCCGGGGCATTTTCCGGCTTGGCAAACTGGTACATCGCCGTATCCGCTTTTACCAGTGGCCCGTTGCAGCACAGCCCCATGCAGCCGACGCCCTTAACGCGGACTTTATTCGTCAGTCCCCTTCGTTTGACTTCATCACCGAGGGTTTTCAGCAGCGCATCGCTCTGCAGGCTCATGCATCCGGATTCTGTGCAGACACGGATTTCATGCTCGAACGCGGATGAATCAGCGCGAGCCTTTTCCATTATGCTGGTTAACTCTTCAGGTTTCATGATTATTGTTTCCTTTCCAAAGTTTCATCCAAAGCCGTCAGCAATTCAGCCGGAGAGCGCTTTCCCAGAACTTTCCCGTCAACCACAGCCGTCGGAGCCAGTCCGCACGCACCAATACACCGCGCTACCAGCAGGGAAAGCTCACCATCTTTTGTGGTCTGTCCTTCCCCAATGGCATATTGCCGCTGTACCTCATCGAGAAGTTGTCGTCCGCCCTTGATATAGCAGGCCGTTCCCATGCACACCACGCAAACATGTTTGCCCTGCGGCTTGAGGGTGAAAAAGTGATAAAATGTCGCCACTCCATACACCTTTGACAACGGAACTTTCAGTGCCGCTGCCACCCAACGCATGGATGGAATGTCAAGAAAGCCGAATGTCTGTTGCACGCTGTGCAGGCTTTCAATCAGGGCATCGGGTTGAAAATCATTGCGGCGCATGGTGGTTTCAATGATCTTCCAGCGTTTATCCTCCGTTGGAGGCTTGGGTAAACTCGTCACGATTGGCATGGTGGAAACTCCTTTTAATATGCAATATGCTTTTTGTCATCAGCATATGCGCGGCAATTGTTCTCCGTAAGGCTTTTGTATTACCCGCCAGCCGCCAATGGAGGTGTGCAGGGTACAAACACCATCTTTTTCGGGGGCGACATAACCGATTATCCGGGACTCTCTGCCCAGGGGATGTTGTTGCATGGCCGTTAGTGCCGCCGGGGCTTGCCCGGGGTGTACCACCACCAGGACTTTTCCTTCATTGGCGATTTCCAGCGGGTCCAGCCCCAGCATATCCGCGGCATGTCTGGCTTCGGGTCGCACGGCAATATGCGACTCCTCCAGATTAATGCGCCGGCCGGTTCGTGCCGCCAGATCGGCGGTAAGGCCCGCCAATCCGCCGCGCGTGGGATCCCGCATAAACACCACATCGGCAACGGCATGGCGCAAATGCTCAATAAAACCATTCAGGGGAGCAACATCGCTGCGCAATACACTTTCCACTTCGGGCATCTCGCGTGCGAGCATCACCGTCAGGCCATGGTCGGCAATCGGGCCGTTGATAATCAACACATCTCCCGGTTCAATATGATCCGGATGCGGTGGATGTTCTCCCGTCAATTCGCCGATTCCTGCGGTTGTCAGATAGATGCCGTCCGCCTGTCCATGTCCCACCACTTTGGTATCGCCGGTAGTGATCCGCACTCCGGCTTCGCCAGCAGTCGCCGCCACCGAATCCAGCACGCGTTCCAGAACTTTACGATCCAGCCCCTCCGCCAGAATCATTGACAAAGCCAGAGCGCGCGGATGCGCGCCGCATACCGCTAAATCATTGACCGTGCCGCTGACCGCGAGGCGGCCGATATCGCCACCGGGAAAAAACAGTGGTTGGACAACGTAACTGTCAATGGTTAATGCGAGCCGGCTTCCCGGAACAATTCCCGAGTCGAGAAGTTGTGATAGTGCCGGATTGCCCAGTCGGGGCAGAATCAGGCTGTTAAGCAGGACATCCGTTAATTGTCCGCCGCCGCCGTGTGCCAAGGCGATGTGCGTAAATCGTCCGGGCATGGCTTTTGACGGCGTGGCAGGGTCATTATCTGTGATTTGTTTTGTCATGACTGAACCTCCAGCAATACATCGGAATATGCCCGCGGCTTGTTGAGATGGTTGCTTTGGCCATACTTAAACCATGCCGAGCACGTGCCTTCGGAACTGACCATGCATGGGCCGATGGGTGAAACCGGCGTGCAGGCGCGTCCGAAGAGTTTGCATTGCACGGGTAGCGCCGCACCGCTTATTACCTTGCCGCATATACATCCCGCCGGTTCGCGCTCAACCGCTTCCGGAAGCTCAAAGCGCAAGGCGGCATCGAAACGCTCGTATTCTCGTCGCAGCACCAGGCCGCTATCCGGAATTGTGCCCATGCCCCGCCAGCGTGCCGCACCGGGTTCAAAAATCTGCTCCAGAAGGGCCAACGCCCAGCGATTTCCCATGGCGTGTACGGCCTGGGGATATTGATTCACCAGAGAGATTTTGTTGTCCGCGACCAGTTCGGTCAGGCAAACCAGGGCCGCTATCAATTGCGTAGGTTCAAAACCGCCGACCACACAGGAAACGCCGAATTGTTCAACAATGCTCCGATACACCTCCGAACCAATAATTACCGACACATGCCCCGGGCAGAGAAAGCCTTTGATGTGGGGGATGTCTTCATCCCTCAAAAGAGCTTGCATCGCGGGGATAATGCGTTTGTGACTCGCCAAGACGCTGAAATTTCTTAGATTAAGCCGCTGCGCTTCACAGATCGCGGCTGCGGTTGCCGGCGCGGTGGTTTCAAATCCCACCGCCGCAAAAACCACCTGCCGGTCGGGCTGTTTGCGGGCGAGTTTAACCGCATCCATGCTGCTGTATACCACTTCGATTTGACTGCCTTGCGTGCGGGCAAGCTCCAGGTTTCCCTGCCGTCCCGGCACGCGCAGCATGTCTCCATACGTGCATAAAATCACATCCCGCCTTGTTCCCAGGTCAATAAGCCGATCGATATCCGCCTGGGAGGTCACGCAAACCGGACATCCCGGCCCGCTGATAAGCCGCACGTTTGGCGGCATGACGCTCGGCAGCCCGCAGCGGAAGGCGCTGGTCGTATGCGTGCCGCATACTTCCATGAACGCAACATCGTGCCCAACTGCCCGGGCTGCGGCATGCAGCCGCTTCAGCAATCGGTCGGTCGAAGTTCTGGAAATAGTCATGGCCTGCCTCCTTGACGGCTACGGGCCGCCGGGGTTGTTTTGTGAACATCGGGCGCATTTGAATCGGATGCTGCGGCGCGTTGCACATCATCCAGCAGCGCCCAGGTTTCCCGCGCTTCCCCCGGATCAAGCCGTTCGATGGCGAATCCGGCATGAATCAAAATCCAATCGCCGGTTTGCGCGTCGGGGGTCATCATGGTATTCACCGGCAGGCGATTGCCGTGAAGATCGACAATTCCCACTTGGCCGTCCTGCTCTATAAGTTGTGCCGGTACCGCTAAACACATATCGCACGCTCCATTGCCGATGTTTGACCGCCGCCGAAATCATGTTGCCATCGCGATGTCGCTACCATGGCCTGTCCCAAGGCCAACCCGCCGTCATTCGGCGGGACACGCTGATGCCGTAGAACCTTCAGTCCGCGGTTTTCGAGTCGATTTGTCATATCCAAGGCCAACAACTCATTGGCAAATACGCCGCCTGACAACACGATCGTGGAGATTCCCGTTTTAGCCGCAGCGCGGCAAATAATATCTTCCCAACCGGCGGCGAACTGGCTGTGAAATACCGCCGCGAGTATCTCAACAGGTACATTTTCCCGCTGCCGCAGCAACAAATGCCGGATAAGGCGGCGCAAATCCAGCCTGTCCACTCCGTTGCTATCCGCGACAACATCCCATAGGCCGCAGGGCATCGGCGGCGGTTGCGCAATGGAAGCGGCGGATTCCAGCGCCATGGGCGCCTGGCCTTCAAAGCTGTTGTGCATGCAAAGCCCAAGCAGGGCGGCAACACCGTCAAATAGCCGGCCCGCGCTGCTGGAAATCACGCACTGAAGTTGGCGCGAAATCATCATGGTGAGCATCTTGCGATCCGTGCTGTCTTCAACCAGGCGCAGCGCGGCGGGCTGCCGGTCAAATTCCGATCCAAAGGCCTGATGCAGAAGGGCCAGAGCGCAACGTCTGATGTCCTTCGCCGCCATGTCTCCGCCGGGTAATAGCAGTGGTTTCAGCGATGCAATGCGCTCAAAGCTTTCCGCCGATGCGCAAAGCAACTCGCAGCCCCAGCCCGTCGCGTCCAGTCCCAGTCCGGTTCCATCACAAACCAGTGCTAAAACTTCCCCGCTTAAGGCATGCTCCGCCATTACCGCCGCCGCGTGGGCATGATGGTGTTGCACCGCCATGAGGCGAGCATTGAACTGACGCGCCAGTTGTACCGCATATTGTGCGCTGATATACATGGGGTGCATGTCATGCGCAATAAATTGCGGCCTGGCTTTGTGCAGTCGGCATAAATCATGCAGAGTTTGGATAAACAGCATTCTGGTCTGTTGATTGTTCAAATCCCCCAGGTGCTGACTTAATATCACCCGCGAATCCAATACCAGGGCCACGGTATTTTTTAACTCTCCACCCAGACATAATCCCGTCAGGCCGGTTGGGGTGTTTAGTGCAATGGGGGTGGGAACCAAACCGCGCGATCGGCGAATCGGTACCGGATTTTGTCCCGGCCCCATATCCAGAAGCACCGAATCGTCCAAACAACGCACGATCGGGCGATCGTGCCGCAAAAACCCATCGCACATCGACCCCAGCCGTTGCAAAGCTTCAGAATTATCGGTCGCCAATGGCTCATCCGCCATATTTCCGCTGGTCATCACCAGGGCCATGGAACCTGTATTCAGGTGCGAAAAAAGCAGGTGGTGAACCGGCGTATAGGGCAGCATGACCCCCAGTCGGTGGTTATGGCCCGCCACCGCCGGGGCGACCGGCGCGTGGGGCTGGCGAATGGCCAGAATAATCGGGGCCGCCGCGGATTCCATTGCCGCCTGGGCAAGCGGACTGATCTTGATAAAGTGCCGGGCATCCGATATTGATCGGCACATGATGGCAAAGGGCTTGGCATCGCGTTGTTTCAGCTCGCGCAGTCGGTTTACCGCCGCCTGGCTATCCGCGCGCGCCGCCAGATGAAATCCGCCAATCCCTTTGATCGCTATGATTGATCCATTACGCAGCATTTCCGCCGCTTGTATCATGGGGTCGCCATTCAGCGGCTTGCCGTTCGGATCGACCAGCTCCAGCCGCGGCCCGCAATCAGGACAAGAGATCGGTTGTGCGTGAAACCTCCGGTCCGCGGGATCGGCGTATTCGTGTTGACATTGGGCGCACATCGTAAATCCGGCCATCGTCGTGGCGGGGCGGTCGTAAGGGACATCCGTCATGATGGTGTAGCGCGGGCCGCAGTTGGTACAGGTAATCAGGGGGTGGTGAAACCGGCGATTCGCGGGATCAAACAATTCCCGACGGCATTGCCCGCAAAGCGCGGTATCAGGCGTAATAAACGTATGCCCCTCCGCAAGATCATTGCCGGGCATGATCTGAAAGTTGGGTTCCACGGCCCTGCGATCCATACACACTCGCGTCATCCCGTCAATCCGGGCCAGCGGCGGCGCGTTGCTTGTTAATGTTTCAATAAAGTGATCGAGATTGTCGCGCGGCCCCTGAGCTTCAATAATAACGCCGCGATTGTCATTGGCCACAAAGCCGGTGATTTGGGCGTCGCGCGCCAGACGATAGACGTGCGGACGGAACCCGACACCCTGTACCTGACCGCGGATGATCCAGCGGTGTCGTTCAATATTCGGGTTGTTCATCAACGTGGTCATGCCGCAAACCTCGTCAGGGCTGCCGGAGTTCTGGAGGCATGTGAATGATTCACAAGCCGTCCGCGCCGGTGCCCGCCATGCACGGGTTTCATGCTACCGCGAGTATGGCGTTCAAATCATCAGGACAATCCCTCTAATGGATATAGGTGGTTCAACCATAAACGCCATCGGTGAAACTCTTAGTGCGGCGATCTCTGTTTTTATGCGGAAAATCACCATCGGAAAAACGCGGTAATGGCAATAGGTGATTCTCCGTGTCCGTATATCCGTAAAGTTCCTAACGAGGACGGAAATGCTGATTCGGCCCAAGGGAAAAAAGTTCCGGAATTTGTCCTGGCTTGGGTTCAACAATCCAGTAATCATCAGTGTTTTCAAGTGTCCGGTGCGTTATGGCCCGGTCGCAACCGCGGCCAGGCAACGACCAACCGTGCCACGGTCCACCACCCGCGCTAATCAGTTAAGCCGCCATCCGCGGTTAGGGCGGCGGGAAAATATTCCCTTGCGTTTTTAATTGCCGCATCCAACAATGACATTCAAGCTGCGGAAATTGGTGGCGTCCTCACAGGTTGTGCGAAATTGCAAACCCAATGGACGCGGGTTGAGGATCGCGCCGGTTGCGCGCGGAAAGGATACGTTTATGCCAATGTCTTGGACTCAATGGAAGACGTTTATTGCCACCCATGCGAAAAGCGCGGCCATGACCGGTGTATTGGTCATTTTTCTCGCGGTCTATATAGCATTAACCCGCAGTCACTATCCTTCCGGGCCCGCGGCTCCGGCCGGTGCCCATGTCGTTGCGCCGACCACCGGCGTATTTCATCCTTTCGGATTTCTATACACATCCACGTTTACCACCTTTGAACGCTACGCCCTGTTTGCGGTGTTAGTTATCGCGCTGGCGGGCCTGGCGTATGCGGTGCTGCTTATGCGCATCATACGCAAGGCGGATCATGGAACCGAAAAGATGCGGGAAGTGGCTCATGCCATCCGACAAGGCTCGATTGCGTATCTTGGAAGGCAGCGTCGGACTTTACTGCCTTTAATAGTGCTGATCACAATCATTCTCGTCGGCACGGCAAGTTGGACGACAGCGGCGGGAGCCAGTCTGCCGATTGGCCGCGGCATTGCCTTTCTCATGGGTTCTCTGTTCTCCATGACAGTGGGCACCATTGGAATGCTCATGGCCACAGAGGGAAATGTAGTTGTGGCCGCTGCCGCGCGCCAGGGTTTCGGCAAAGCTCTTCAGCTTGGCTATCGCACGGGAACCGTTACAGGCATGCTGAATGACGGGTTGGGATTGCTGGGAGCAACAACCATTTTCATGTACTTTGGTGATCGTGCCCCGGAGGCGCTGCTGGGATTTGGATTTGGCGGAACACTGCTGGCCCTGTTTATGCGCGTGGGTGGAGGCATTTATACCAAAGCGGCGGATGTCGGTGCCGATCTTGTGGGTAAAGTTGAAAAAGATATCCCGGAGGATGATCCGCGCAACGCCGCGACAATTGCGGATAATGTTGGCGATAACGTCGGTGATTGTGCCGGTATGGCCGCCGACATTTTTGAAAGTTATGAAGTCACCATGGTCGCAGCCATGATTCTCGGCTGGGCAAGCTTTGGGCATATTGGAATGCTCTTTCCGCTTCTTGTTCGAGCGGTCGGGGTCTGCTCGGATATGATCGCCACATTCAGCGTGCGTGCCGCCGGTAAGGGATCGGATAAAGATGCCATGGCCGCGATTAATCGCGGCTATCGCCTCGGGGCAGTCATCAGTACGATTGGTTTTCTTCTGGTGGGATTTTTCTATCTGCGGTTCGGTGCGGCGGCGATTGCTGAAAATCCGGGTATTAAACATATTCTGGCAACCGCGCCATGGTGGGCTAATTTCGGCATCCATGGCCTGGATATGCGCCCGGCCGAGGCCACATTTATCGGGGTGATATTGGCCCTGACGCTGAACTTATCAACGGAATATTTCACCGGTACCCATGAGCCGCCGGTGGATTCACTGGTTAAGTCCTGTTCGACGGGCCATGCCACCAACATCATCGCCGGCCTCGCGGTGGGCTTGGAAAGCAGCGTCAGTGCCGTGGTGATTATTGCCTGCTGCCTGACGGTCAGCAGTCTTATTTTCTACGGAACCAACCCGATCTTTGTCGCCTACGGCATCGCCATGGTGGGTATTGGCATGTTAACGCTAGCCGGTAATACGTTAAGCATGGATGTTTTCGGTCCGGTGGCGGACAACGCCAACGGCATTGGCGAAATGGGTTACGATCCGGAGGAAATGGGTGCCCAGCAGCACAGTGCCGCCCGGCAGGTCCTTGCGGACCTCGATGCCACCGGCAATACCACTAAAGCTTTAACCAAGGGCGTTGCCATTGGTTCCGCGGTGATTGCGGCGGTCAGCCTGTACGCGGCATTTATCACGCTCGTGGCAACCGGCGGCGTATCCGATCATGCGCGCATCAGCAATGAGGCGTATAAAGTTATTTCCGGAATTATGACCGTAGCAAGTCCGAAACTATTGGTCGGACTGCTGCTCGGCGGGGCGGTGCCATTTCTGTTCAGTTCGATGACCATCCGGGCCGTGGGACGGGCGGCGTTCTTAATTGTCAAGGAATGTCGCTTGCAGTTTCAGGATGAAAAAATCTGGAGCGGTGAAACCAAACCGGACTATGCCCGCGTGGTCAATATCTGTACCGCCACCGCGCAGCGGGAACTTATCGGGCCGGGATTTCTCGCGATTCTTTCCCCCATTCTCGTGGGCTTTCTGCTTGGCGTGGTCGCGCTGGCGGGATTTCTGGCCGGTGCCATTCTTTCCGGACAGTTATTGGCGGTTTTTATGACCAATTCCGGCGGTGCCTGGGATAATGCGAAAAAAACCATCGAAGACGAACCGCGAAACTTGAAATCCAACTCCGGTAAAGGTTCGGAACGTCATAAAGCTTCCGTTACCGGCGACACCGTGGGTGATCCGCTGAAAGATACCGCCGGGCCGGCCATCAATCCATTGCTGAAAGTCATGAACATGGTGGCATTGCTGGCGCTGCCGCTGATGCTGCCCTTTGATGCCTCGCTTTGGACGGCGGAATCATCGATGCGCAAATCCGTCGTCGTGCATCCATTGAGTCCATATCCCTGGATTGCCGTGACGATTGGCGTATTGGCCATCGCGGTTATCGCATGGGCCGTGTACCGCTCCAAGCATGAAACCAGGGAAATGGCGGAAATGGAAAAGCAACTTGAATCTGTGTGATGGCATCATCGAGAACAACATGGAGAATAACGATGGATTATAGCCACAACAGCCCCATGCCGTGGTTGCGTCACCGACTTGAGCGTATCACAAGGCACGCTGGAAATTTAAGGCTTCGGGCCGCCGCCCTGGTGTCGTCCCTGGTGCTGATCGGCTTATTTCTCTGGGCTTTGACGTTTCTGGCCTTTGCCGATAACAGATCACTTTTAGCTCTGGCGGCACTGGCTTTTGTTTTCGGCCTGCGCCATGCCATGGATGCCGATCATATCGCCGCGATTGACAGTATCACGCGCAAACTTTTATACGATGGCCGACAGCGCGTGTCCGTGGGTTTAATGTTTTCCCTGGGACATTCCACGGTGGTAATGGGTTTGTCGCTGATGCTGATTCTGAGCGTGCGGCACGTGCGTGAATCTCTGGGGCACCTCATGACCTTCGGCGGCATATTTGGCGGGGCGGTGTCGGCGTTGTTGCTTCTGGTGGTGGGTGCGGCCAATCTTGCCGCATTGTGGCGGTCCATCGGCTGCAAGACTGAAAACACCGATCAAGCGGCGGCTGGTGATGCGATGCTTCCATCAACCGGCGGATTTTTTACTGCGCTGCTGGGGCGTGTATTAAAACTCGTGGATTGCAACTGGAAAATCTACGGCATTGGCTTTTTATTCGGCCTGGGTTTTGATACCGCCAGTGAAATCGCCATTCTTGTTATTTCCGCCGGAGCCGCATCGCGCGGAATGCCTCTGTGGCATTGTCTGTTGTTTCCGTTGTTATTTACAGCCGGAATGACGCTTATTGATACCGTGGATAATATTTTAATTCTCTCGGCGTGCAAATGGGCGCTGGCCACGCCGCGCGGGACCCGGTATTACAATGCCGCCATGACACTTACCACCGTGTTGATGGCACTGGGCATCGCCGTCATTGAAGGCTGGGGTTTGTTTTTACCCGCCGAAACATCTGCTGTTCAGAGCGGCGGATTGATCTCCTGGGTCACGATTCTAAACGATCATTTTGCCGCCATCGGCGCGACATTCATCGCCGCCACCGCCTTTATCTGGTTGAGTCTGTGGCTGCTGTATCGCCTTCGAGCCATTCCCGCGTAACGGCCGGTCGCGTGATAATCAGAGCGTGCCTCGTGGTGATTATTGTCCCTGAAGATCGCCGGCCAGTATGGTTTTGGAAAGCGCAATTGTTCCGTTGGAATTGCGTAATTGCAGTGTGATATGCCGATTGCCCGGCGGCCCGCCAACGTTAATAAATCCGAAGTTATGTTCAAATACCGGTGCGCCGATTCGTTGGGAATTCGGCCATGCCGTTATTTGGCTTGCGGGAATGGGGCGGGCGGCCAGCGATGAACTGGTCAAGTCGTAAAGCGGATACTCATCAAGGCCGTTGGGATTGGCTTTTCGCCGCGTCAATTCACCAAATCGCCGATGTCCGCTCAAAAAGACAACCCCCGAAACATTATGGCCGAAAATCCAATGAATAAACTTGCGACGTTCCCGCGGGAAATTCCCCCAGCTTTCATGCCCCGGGTAATCGGCCAGCATCTGGTCGCCATCGACAATGACTTTGAACGTGGCGCTGCTGTGAAGTAAATGTTGTTTTAACCAGCCGAGTTGCCTGGCGCCCAGCATTTTACCGGGCGTTTTATTCGTCGGGTTAACACGAAAACTCCTGTCATCAAGAAGATAAAAAGCCACGTCGGATATGCGAAAATGACAAAATGTGCCCAGCGTGGTGCCGCTGCCGTAGGCGGGGTTGGGCCAGAACTGCTCAAAAGCCAGAAACGCATCGTGTTTGAAGACAAACGATGAATCCGAGTGCGGCGTGCCGAAATCCCGGTCATCCCATGTCGCGTAAACCGGACAAACGCTTAAAAGCTTTCGCAGCCCGCCAAACATACGGGCCTGGTCATAACGGGTTAGTATAAAATTGTACGCGTGAATATAGGTATATGGAAATCGGCTTAGCCGGCGCGGCAGATAGGCGGTGTTGCCCGCGAAAATAAACGCCTGCGGCTGGAGTTGCGCCATGCTCCGCCAGATGGCCTTGCCGGGATACACTGCTGTATCCGCGCACGACCCGAAGGCAACGTGCACGGGTTTGTAGGAACCATACGCCGGCACGGTGTGGATGATGACCAGCGGCGGCGGCAGGGCCAATGGCCGCCCGTTAACCCGAAGTGAAATGCGATAATCATGATCCGGCAGCAGGTCATTCAGTGCGGCGTTGACGATAAAAGGCGGGGGACCCAATACCGTCGTGCCCATGGCTGATACCTGCTGGCCAGTGGTGACATCAAAGCAACGCACCTTCACGCGATCACTGGTGCTTAACTGAATCCACACGCGCGCCGAATCAGGTGTGATGCTTCCCACCAGTGGTCCGGCCACTACATGCACCGCCCAGGCGCGCGGCGCTGGTAATGTGGCAAGCAGAAACGCCGTCAAAACGCCGCAAAAAAGAAATCGAAATGCCCCAGTCAAGGCCAACCTCACAATCCTAACCACTTCCATTGTCCGGCCAGAGTGGGGAAAAACGCAAGTGGGCGGGAAATTCGGACAATGATGAGACGACCATTCCGGTGGGATTGCGCGTGCCCGTGCTTGGATTAGTCGCGGATGACTGGGCGGGGAAGTCGAGGTGGTTGCCGAGCGTGACGATGTGGCGCCGACTGCAAACCGCGCGCACAATAGAGTTGCTTTATCCCGATAAATCGTGGATTGGACGCGCCACGCCCCGCCTGCGGATATGGCTCCTTGGCCTGGTAAAAATGCCATCAGCGGATTCGGAAGCAAAGGGGATCAAAAGCGCTGGACACCGCCGCCGAATGCCGCGATGCGAGGTGGTATTGGCCGGCCCAACCGCCTATAATTGTTCCTCTTACGGCCACTTTTTTGTGACCGCAGTTATTGCGGAGGCACTTTGATCATGTGGATGTATGGACCGTGGAATTGGTTCCCGTGGATGATGATTTTTCCCCTGCTGTTTCTGACATTTTTGGTCGTGATGCTGGTATTGATTTTCCGACGCGGCGGGCAGGTGTGCGGCCACAATGAAACGCTAGCCAAAGACCATAGCGCCCGGGAAATTCTGGATCAGCGCTATGCCCGCGGAGAAATCAATCAGCAAGTATATCAGCAAATGAGAAAGGACCTTGAGTAGTCCCTCTCGGCGAATAAGTTGGCGGCCGGGCCAAACCGCAAATGAAGAGCGTAAATGGTTTAACGATTAAATCGTTGTATTTTGATATGAGATCAGGATAAATGGAAATGAATCGCAAAGAACATTGGGAAACCGTTTATACCAAAAATAAGGATACCGAAGTCGGATGGTATCAAGCAGACCCGGAGATATCCTTCAGCCTTATTCAAAAAGCATCGCCGGATCAGGGAAGAGTGATTGATATTGGCGGAGGAACATCCCGGCTGCCCGAAAAGCTTCTGGATCAAAAATATGAAAAAATTGCCGTGCTGGATATTTCAGCGGCGGCTGTGGCCAGGGCCCAAGCCCGGTTGGCGGAGCGGGCGGCAAACATCACCTGGATTGTCGCGGATATTACAGAAATCCAGGATGTCGGTGCGTTTGATGTGTGGCACGACCGCGCGGTATTCCATTTTTTATTAAATCCGGAAGATCGGAAGCAATACGTGCTGCTTGCGGCACGAACCGTGCCCATCGGTGGTAATCTGATTATCGGCGCATTCGCGCAGGACGGCCCTCCCCGGTGCAGCGGTTTGGATGTCCGCCGGTATGACGCGGCAAGTTTGGCGGCGGAATTTGGAAACTGTTTTCAAATAGTGGAAGAAAGATCACATCTGCACACCACTCCAACCGGTAAGCCGCAACACTTTGTGTTTGTGACACTGC
Source organism: Planctomycetota bacterium (assembly GCA_021799715.1). The sequence goes on from JAJYZY010000014.1 coordinate 23,942, forward strand.
AAAGGATATAAACGTGCCACTGCCCCGGCGTAATCTGGTGGCTATAATATCAACGATGGCCGGACAATCGTTTCGACCCGGCAGACACTGGTACGAAAGGACTTGCAATATGGCAACTCAATTCAACCGGCCCTGGCGCAACGGGGGCCTTTTCCTGGCAACGGCGGCATTGCTGATGGGCTTATTTATCCTGCTGAACTACCAGTCCGGCGTGGCACAGATTGCGGGCAGAACTTCCGGTGCCGCCAAAGGTAGTGCGCTGGTAATAAACGGCCAACTCCTGGGTGGGGGGCGATTAAATACCGCCAAGTGGAAGGGCAAAGTAATCGTTGTTGATTTCTGGGGGACCTGGTGCCCATGGTGTTTGAAAGAAGCGCCTTACATCTCAAAATTGTATAATCAGTACCATCGTCATGGGTTGGAAGTTGTCGGTGTACCGGTACTTTCAACCGCCGCCTCCGTCCAGAGTTACCGCAAGGCCCATCCCAGTGAAAGCTGGCCGCAGATTTTTGATCACAATCCGGGCAATGGAGCGTTGGCTCAAAGGCTTGGCATCAGCGGTTTTCCAACCGAATTTATCATCGATCGTCACGGGGTATTGCGGCACATTCTTGTCGGCTATTCTCCGCGCCAGCTTGCGGCCGATGTGCGGAAATTAGTGACAACACGCGCCGCCGCGCACAATTAAGCATAACGGGGGCGGAGAACGGCTGAATTCAAAGTTTTTCACGTTAATATCTGCCGCTGTACTCCACATGGCTATCAACGGGACATTCTGACCCGGCGTGAATGCCGCGGAATCAGAACGTATTGGCACTTGCCGCATTTTAATAATGCATCACCAGAGGCCGCACAGGTTATAAAGCGATCGCAAAGGACACGAATTACACGGATAAATAGGGACGGTTGTAACGTCGCTCCGCGGTCGCAGCGGTGCGCCCGTTGACTTCCACAATTGGTACAATTCCGCGCGGCACATGGTGGCGTGCTGTGCACCGCCTTCCGCCCCAAAAATCGCCGCGCCACGTTCCGCCGAAGCGGACATTTTAACTTTGGCTAAATAGCGGACATTTTAACTTTGGCCTGACATCCTCGGCAGGCGGGCTTGACAATTTCGCCGTTGGACGGAACATAGCAGCATCTTTTTCCCGGCGGGGGAGGCACGCGGTGCATCCGTCACGCCTGAATTCAAGCGGCACGAGGAAACATGTTATGGCTATCGGCGGCATTACGCCCGGCGCATCGGTGGGAGGCTCTGGGGAAAGTGGAGAACGCACGTACCGACTCCCCTTTACCATCATGACCATCCTGTTTTTCATGTGGGGCTTCATGACTGTTTGGAATGACATTCTCATTCCGCGCTTCAAGGAAGCCTTCACACTGAACTATTTTCAGGCCATGCTGATTCAATTCGCCTTTTTTGGAGCCTACACCGTTGGCTCGCTGATCTATTATTTGATTTCCATGTTTTGGGGCGATCCCATCAACCGCATCGGCTACAAAACCGGCGTGATCATCGGCTTGCTGGTTGCGGCAGGTGGATTTATGTTGTTTTATCCAGCCGCCATTTTGCTTTCCTATCCATTTTTCCTCATAGCCCTGTTTATCGTCGGGTTGGGATTTGCCATGCTGCAAATCGCCGCCAATCCATACATTACCATTCTGGGGCCGGAGCGCACCGCCTCAAGTCGGCTGAATCTGTCGCAGGCGTTTAATTCCTTTGGCACCACCATCGGCCCGATTATCGCGGGTTGGCTGATCTTCAAGGTGTTTAACGGTCCGGGCAGCCATGGGGCGCAGTCCGTGAAGATTCCGTATTTGTGCGTGGGTGGAGTGTTTCTGATCCTGGCGGTCTGTTTTATCTTCGCGCATCTGCCGAGCTTCACCAATACTGAACATATTACCCGCGGGGCCGGAGCACTTAAGCACCCGCACACGGTTCTGGGCATGCTGGCGATTTTCATGTATGTCGGCGGCGAGGTATCCGTGGGCAGTAATATCATAAACTTCTTGAACCTGCCCAAGCTCGGCGGACTGAGCCATGAAGCGGCATCCAAGTTTCTCTCGTTTTACTGGGGCGGCTTGATGATTGGTCGTTTTATGGGTGCCTTTGCGTTAAGCGATGTGCGAAAAATCTTGCGGAACACCGTGGTTGTCTTGTTGCCAGTGGTCGCGTTCGGCACCATCTGGGTGCTTTCCGGCCGCACCAACGCCCTGCACTACGGCGTGATGCTGCTGGTGATGCTGGTGGCTTTTTTCCTGGGTGCTTCCAGCCCGCAACGGATGTTGGTTCTGTTCAGCTTTATTATCCTCGCGCTGTTGCTGGCCGGCATATTGTCATCGGGGGCGGCGGCAACATGGGCGATACTGGGCATTGGCCTGTTTGATTCAGTCATGTGGTCGAACATTTTTTCGCTCGCCATTGACGGACTCGGTGCGTTGAAAAGTCAGGGATCGTCTCTGTTGGTCATGGCGATTCTTGGCGGAGCGCTGCTGCCGCCGCTGCAGGGAATTGTGGCGGACCACTTCGGGATACAGTTTTCTTTTATCGTGCCGATGATGTCCTACGTCTATATCGCCTTTTATGGCTTATACGGATATCGTGCAGGCAAAGGAAAGCCATCTGAAATTATTGAACCGGCCGGAGATGTATCAGCACCCGTTGGCGGGCTGTGATTCCAGTATTATCGCCGTATTCTTACTCGGTGTGGGTTGCACCACGGTTGTCCGTTGCAGTTCCGGCCATTACCGGGAAAGGTACCGGGCCGGATGGCCGTGGCCCCGCGCGGCAAGGAACTGCGCATCATTCTCTTCGTGTTTTCAATTGCCGCCCGAGCCAATCGGCCGCAGGTTTCCACCGCGCGGCTGTATCAACCCCGGCGGAATTGTGTTTAGACCGGCCCGAAGTAAATCTGGTGTGGTAAAACTTGCGCAAGCATGAAGATGGCTGAATCCGCCATTGGCGCGGAGAACCGAACCGCACGGGCATCCCCGCGTGCCACGCGGGGGTGACATGCGATTTATCATATTTTGAAGAATTCCATGCACCCGCAAACGGCGATTGGGTTGGCGGCATGTGGGCGGCATGGGCGGCTTGGTGCATTTGGCGGATGTTGTGTTTCAATAGAAATGTCACCCCCTTGTTTCAATAGAAATGTCACGTCTC
>JAJYZY010000130.1 GCA_021799715.1 Planctomycetota bacterium
TTCTGCTGCTGGATCTGTCGCTGAAGCGCTATGAAAAAACGGCGATCACGCCATTGCGGCCGCTGGCAATCCGGGAAGCGGAAAAGTGGCTGCTGGAACACATGGAAGGCTGCGACGGACTGGGAGCCATTTTCCCGCCGATGGTCTATATTCTGATCGTGCTGCGAATCCTGGGTTATGCCGATGACCATCCCGTGGTGGCCAAGGCGCAAAAAGATTTGCGCGATTTATTCATTGAAGAAGGTGATTGCATCCGCATACAGCCCTGCTGGTCTCCGGTGTGGGATACGGGCATTGCGCTGCATGCGTTGGCGGAGACGCGCATCGGGCCGGAAGACCCGGTGGCCAAAAAGACCGCACAGTGGCTGTTATCCAAGGAGTGCCGAACCGGCAGCGACTGGATGAAGAACTGCCCGGACTGTGAACCCAGCGGCTGGTATTTCGAGTTTAACAATCCGCATTATCCCGATGTTGATGACACGGCAATGGTCACCATGGCCTTGAAACGATTGGGCGGCAAATCCGCGGAAGCGGCGGTGGCACGCGGGGTCAATTGGTTGCTGGCCATGCAGAATGATGATGGCGGCTGGGCGGCCTTTGACCGAACCCGGCACCGTCCCATTTTAGAACATGTTCCATTTGCGGATCATAACGCCATTCAGGATCCATCGTGTCCGGATATCGCGGGACGCACGCTGGAGTGTCTGGGGCATTGCGGCGTGGCCAATAATCATCCCGCGGTGCGAAAGGCGATTAACTTTCTCAAAGACACGCAGGAAAAAGAAGGGTGCTGGTTCGGGCGATGGGGGGTTAATTACATCTACGGCACCTGGCAGGTGCTCACGGGATTGAATGCGGTGTCCGAGAAAATGGATCAGCGGTTTATCCGCAAAGCGGCGGACTGGTTGCGTTCCTGCCAGAAACCGGACGGCAGTTGGGGCGAATCGTGCCAGACGTATGAAAACCCGGAACTCAAGGGCCGCGGACCCAGCACCGCCTCGCAGACGGCATGGGGTGCCATGGGGTTGTTAGCCGCGTCGGGTGTGGATGATCCGGCGGTGCGCAAGGCCATTCGCTGGCTCATTGATGCGCAAAATGCCGAAGGCAATTGGGATGAGCAGTGGTTCACCGGCACGGGTTTCCCACGGGTATTTTATCTGAAATATCATTTGTATCGGCTGTACTTCCCGTTGATGGCTCTGGCCCGGTTTCGCCGTATACAGGCCCAATCGCGTTGATAATCCCGGTCGCACTGATGGCGCGATTGTCCGTTGTTCCGGACTTCAGCAAAATCATCATCCACCGAACGTTTGGTGCCGCCTGAATGTTTCGGCGCGGGTCGCCATGTTTTCATCGCACAATCGAGTCAATATCATAAATTCGTGTTTATGAAAATACTTGACTATATAAGCGGTTCGTATTAGGCTTCTTCTACCGTGGCGGAAAGTCTCTGCCAGGACGTTTGGTTATTTATGCCGGACGGAAACAAATAGCCCGAAATCCGACGGAATATACGGGATGGAGAAGCTGATGAATCGAGATACAACTCGCACGGAAAATATTGCCGCCGGTGTGGCAATTTTGGCGCAGTGGAAAAATCGCCGGAGCTTACTGGCATCGGCGGCGTGTATTTCCGCCTTGTCGTTGATTCCAATACATGCCTGGGCAGACACAACGCTGCCGAATGGCGCGGGCGTGGCCGTAGCGCAGGTGGAGGCCAATTTAAATTCCAGCCCAACCACCAACGACCAGTTTGAAGCGGTATATTCTCAAAGTTCCTTCAGTTCATCCATACCGCTGACATATATGGATTTCAATGGGTACGTTTCCTCCACCGCGGGATATTCCTACAGCATTACCAGCGGCACGACCACAACCGCCTATTCTGATTCCGTATCCAGCCATGCCGATACGGTGGCGGGATATTTCTATGGTTCCAGCGGTTATGGCACGGGTGTTTCAAGCGTTGCCAATATTGATGCCGGGGCATTTCAGGGATATTTTCTCGGCATTACCGGTGCCACCAATAGCACACCGGCGTTTAATGTGCAGCACACCAGCTACGTCAGTCCAGCCCAGAACGGTTCGCAAACCGTTGATCTGGCGAATGTAAAAGTCATCAACCAGAGCTTTATAGATAAAACCAGCAACGCCAACAGTATCAGTGCCGCCAGTTACAACGCCTGGGTTGCCGCGGTGAATGCTGCGTATGATAATTACACCAATAACAACGGCACCATTTTTGTATCGGCGGTGGGTGACGGTTCGGCTACATTTACCACCACCCCCAGTCAGATTAATCCGCCGGCCACAGCTTATAATTCCATCGCGGTTGGAGCGTATCCCTATTCTTCCTCAGCCACGGGTTTAGGCCCGACCAATGATGGGCGGTCCAAGCCGGACATTGTGGCGCAAGGCTCGTATACCAGTTATGCCACACCCATTGTTTCCGGGGCGGCGGCAGCACTGGTGCAGGCTGGCGCGGCGGCGGACGGGTACAACAGTGCGGACGGTTTTGCGACGCAGGCCGCATATTCCAAGGCCGCAACCGATGAACGCACGGTCAAAGCCCTGCTGTTGAATGGCGCGGTAAAGCCCAGCGGATGGACCAATAACTACACGGGCACGAATGATTCGTACACCTATCTGGCGCCGGTGGCCAATGCGACCACACCGCTTGATCCACGATATGGCGCGGGAATTGTCAATCTCGCAAATTCCTATGCAACGCTGCTGGCGGGACGCACGGCCGCATCGACCAGTACAATTGCACAGAATCAGGGATGGGATTTTTCCTCCGTCAACAGTTCAAGCGGCAATACCGCTAATTACTACTTTAATTTAAGCAGCGCGAATCAGAGCTACGATCTTACCAGCACGCTGGTGTGGAACGCGCAGGTGCAACAAATTGTTTCAAGGACTACGGGTGTCAGCTACAATGAAACACTTAATCATCTGGATCTGATGTTGTTGAATGCCGCGGGCTCCGTTGTGGCTTCCAGCGACAGCACCGTTGATAATGTGCAGCAGATTTACACTCTGGACTTAACACCGGGCATCTATCACCTGGAAGTCTTGGATAATGGTGGTGCCGCCTCCTGGGCAAGCAGTTCCGATTCGTATGCCCTGGCTTACAACTTTCAGGCGGTGCCGGAACCCGCATCGCTATTGGTACTGGCCTTAGGAATCTTGGGCGTGCCACTGCTGCGGCGAAAAACTCGCAATGCCTCATAGCTTGTTCGGCATGCCTTCGATGGGTGGTTGCGTTTTGCTTTAACGGTGAGAAAACACGCCGCTTATAACGCCTCGAGAAATGGTTCCGGTAACCCGCATCACAATATGGCCAACTGCCCCTTTCGCGGTTATTGGGACAGTTAAACTACCGACGAAATCATAAGTTTATCTTGGTACACTTCCTGCGACCATCCAATGGACTGCAGCTACCGGAAAATGTATAAAAATAAATTTCGGTCAGTCGGTTTAGGAAGGAATTTTCGGTTCATCAATCAGATGCCGGAACCGCCCGAGATGTAAATCGTTTCGCCAGTGATGTGCCGCGCGTCATCCGAGGCCAGAAAAATCGCCGGCAGTGCGATATCCTCGGGTCGGGCGACGCGGCCCAGCGGGGTTCCGGATACGGCATCTTTTTCAAAGTCGGAACCCGCGATCCCGGCCGAAATAGCGCCGTCGGTGATGACCATTCCGGGGTTGACCGCATTTACACGAATATTTCGCGGCCCCAGTTCTTTCGCCAGTACTTTGGTAATCGAGTCCACTGCTCCCTTAGTCCCGGAATATACGGCAGTAGCTGGTGGTGCCAGTGTGCTTGCAATGGAACTGACGTTCACGATCGCCCCGCCGCCGGTAGGAAACAGGGTAATCGCCGCCTTGGTGCACAGCAACATGCCCAGAACATTGGTGTCGAAGAGCCGACGGTACATATCAACGGTAAATTCCTCAATCGGTGCGAATGTGTATACGCCCGCGTTGTTGACCAGCACGTCTACCCGGCCAAATATCGCCTTCGTTTGCGCAAATAGCACTGCAACTTCATCGGCATTGGCGACATTGGCACCCACGGCTGTAGCCCGTCCTCCCGCGGATACGATTTCTTTGACTACTTTGTCCGCCCCCTCACGGCCGGTGGCGTAATTGACCACCACCGCTGCGCCTTCAGCACCAAACGCCCTGGCAATCGCCGCCCCGATGCCCTTGGAAGCACCCGTAATCACCGCCACCTTATTCGTAAGTTTACCCATGGACAGTCTCCTGATAACGCAGCAATCAAACCGCAACAATAATAGCCATAATTGTGCGTGTGTCAAGCACATTATTGAACATTTGTTGTGAGGGCGTGGCAATTTTTCCGGGCAACCGTCAAAATCAAGGGTATAAATGCCGTCGCTAACAGGATGGTTGGTGTTGGAACCCCGCGACATCGAGGGCTGCCCGGATTTATTGCCACGCCCTGTTGTGATCGCTTGCGCGCGTCACCCATCCGATGGCTTTAATGCGGTCGGCAAAAACCACCGGGACGCGAAGCGCCGCGCCTTGATTCTATGGCCGCCTGTCGGCGGACATCGGCGGCAAGTTGGGCAATCGTGGTGTGGGAAAGAGTTTCCATAATAGCTGCGCCCAGTGCTGCTTCAACATGCCGCAGTGAACCGCGCAGATTAACACTCACGGGGCAAAGCGGGCAGACGGCGTATTGATGCGACAGTGCGACCGATGGGTACCCCAATGCCAGCGAAACATCGCGTAGCGTGATTCTCGTCGCCGGTACCGCCAGGCGCGTTGTACCATGCCTGCCGCGGGTCGTTTTGACAAGTCCGGCTTTCGCCAATGCGGATACTGATTTTCGGATAAAAGTGACGCCCGTGTTGACGCTGTCGGCCAACCGCGCCGAGTTGGCTCCCTGCTCTCCGCAAAAGGCAAGAGCGACGAGGATGTGCGTTGCAATTGCAAATTGAACACTGCTTACAGGCATCGTGCCGCACAATTCCTTCCGCCGCGAAGCACACGCGGCATAACCGTCATATTCCGCGGTCAGTCACGAACTATCGGTGGCAATGAAAGCTCGGCCGACTTTAACACCTGACATACCGCACGTTCGCATGCCGGCAGCCCCTGAACCGTAATGGGCGCACCTATGATAACCTGCAGCAAAATCATGCCGCAAGACGGCGAAGCAAAATCATCACCAATCGCCGCATGGCCTGTCTGGCGGATGGCCCGCAAGGTCTGGGCCTTCATGTTGAATCAGGCCCATGCGGCGCTGCCTCTGGGTACCGACCGACTGAATATTCCAGACGCGGCCAGTTCTGAATTATGGGCCGTCACTTCCGATTTCTGTGCCCTGGCCGATTGCGGATCGTACCGGAACCGGTATCGCTATTGGTGACAGCGTAGGGAATCCCGGTAGTGCTATTGCCGAGGCGAAAATATCGCAAAGCCCGGGCGCGATAAACTTGTCGAGACTTTCTGTGCTGAATTGAAGCGGACGCGATTGCCTCGGCTAACTTTGCCGCCGGTGGTGGGCCCTGGCGGCCGAGGTAGTTTCATTCCCCCATCGGTTTCGCGTTTGATTATCTGCAAAGACCGCCTAAGATGTGTATGGTTTATTGTTAAACTATATCTCCGGAGATTGTATGTTGGTTGGTGATAAAGCAGTGATGGGTCCAGTTGAACTTACGGTGCGGGATCTTGCCGGCATGCTGGAGTTTTATCAGCGGAGCATCGGGCTGAAACTGCTGCAACGCACGGGCAATATCGCGTCGTTGGGCGTATCGGATCAGGTTCTGCTGACGCTGCTTGAGGATCGGCAGGCCAGACATCCGGGGCGCACGACCGGTTTATACCATGTTGCCATTCTGCTTCCGTCCCGCGTTGCCCTGGCCAGGCAATTGAATCATCTGGTGAAAACGGGAGTATATTTGCAGGGTGCGGCGGATCATCTGGTCAGTGAAGCGCTGTATCTGGCGGACCCCGAAGGCAACGGCCTGGAACTGTACCGCGACCGCCCCCGTTCGCAGTGGCCGCACGAGCATGGACAATTACGCATGGCCAGTGATCCATTGGATATCGATGGATTACTCGCGGAGCCGCAGTTGCATTCGGAGCCTTGGAACGGTCTGCCGGATGGGACCGTCATGGGGCATGTGCATTTGCGGGTTTCGGATCTGCCGGACGCTGAGAACTTTTATCGCACGGTGCTGGGAATGGACATCATGGTGCGGTTCGGTCATTCGGCGAGTTTCCTTTCCTACGGCGGGTATCACCATCATATCGGCATAAATACCTGGGGAAGTCTGGGCCGCCCGCCGGCTCCCACCGGATCACAGGGGCTTAAAGCGGATGTTCCGGCAAATTGCGGTGCCTCGCATCGCGATTGTGAGCAGTAAAATCAACGGTTTTTGCGTCTTGCGGGCAGCTTCTTTCTCGTGGCTACCTGC
>JAJYZY010000015.1 GCA_021799715.1 Planctomycetota bacterium
GGAGCGGGTGCCGCAGGAACAACTTCACCACGAGCTTTCCCGTTGTAATTTGCGACGCTAATCGCCGCAACCCTGTTTCATCCACATTGGTGGGAATCCCAACCATGAGTTGATCACGGAAGTCCTGGGCAAGTTTACGTTTGAGCACCATCGCCGAGCCCTGATCTATTTCCGTGCTACCGCGCAGTAAACCCATCGCCGACTTAAGCTGGTCCTGGGGCATCTGCTGCATTCCGACCAGTAAACGGCAACAGTGACCATCACCGCCGGGCCATTTTTCGATCAGATGGTCCAGTTTTCGCCATCCCCGCAGATTAAAATATCCCACGCAAAAGTCAGCCCGCTCGGAAAGCCCGATTGCATCGCAAAGCGTGGGGAGGAGATGTTGTTCGATATTATCAAAGATCTGGGGCATTTCACTGCTTTCCTGGTTGTTTCAGGCCGGTCGAGAGCCACTGGTCAATCACCGCCCTACGAAATCGCCTACGCCGGCCGATCTTCTGGCCGGGGACTTTCCGCCCGGAGCACAAGTTGTATTGAGTTGAGGTGGAGAACTTCAGGAGTACCGACAGATCGCCGATGGTCATCACCGGGTTGTGCATCTGTTTGACCATCCGTGATCCTTCCGTCATCGGAGATAGGGCAAAACTTTGCCGTGGTGCTTCGCCGACCTGCGAACAATCATTTCACAGTTGTTTGGAGTTTGTGTCAATTATCATGGCCAGAATTAAGGTCCGCAACAACGATTGCCAGAGATAACTACGCTATTGGACGATGTATTCAATTACTCTGAACGAAATTATGTGCAGTACCGGCAGCGCTTTTATTATCCATACAGTAATCACTTATGGAAATAACCCCCGCTGGCGTACAAGGAAAATCCCGAAAATTGAAAATAAATGGAGCCGCCCAACTCCCATTTATGGCCCCACTTGTACGTATAGGTTTCAAACGCATAGACATTCATCCAACAAATTCCATCTGATGGTCCATCGACCCCCGGAGGCAACAGGGATCGCCTCTTTTCTCCCGTCCACAACTTTTAATAGTAGCTCAATCACCGGAAGCCAGCGATGGTGACGGCCGCAGGCCGTTGCGAATCTGGACTTCCCCCAGATTCTTCAGAAGCTCACCATCCAGCAGTTGCAGGCGGTTGCCGATGCCCAGATCATTCTCGGCAAAACCCGGGCGATACTGCGGGTCGTCGACATCGCGAACCACCGTGAAATCCGTCCGGCAGACCTCCTGCCCGCGAAAAAGGTCGCAGACCGCTTCGATGGCGGCGTGCTGATAGTCGAGGTTTGGCTCAAAATGCAGTTTCACGGCTTTTCCCCTCCCTTGAGGTACTTGGCCAGCTTCTGGTCGAATTCCGAGATGTAGTCCCGGTCTTGCTTAGGTCGGAACTTGTCATACTCGCCATGCGCTTTGGCCACCGCCATCTCGTGCGAAATGTTTCCGGAAGTTTTGAGAATCTGCTGCTCGGTAAACGTCAGGAATTTCTCCACCTGTTTGAGCCAGTCCTTCATCGTCATGACTTGATGGTTCAAGGCCCGCAACTCGGCAAAATCGATGAACATCCCCACCATCCGATTCAACTTCGATACCTCCTGTTGGTTCAAATAATTCTTCGCTATCGTGACATCGCTTTTTTGAATTTTCCAGCCAGGGGAATTCTTCCATGTCGTCAAACCCATGAAAGGTTTATCGCTATCCGCACGTTCATGAATGATCTCCGCAGCGGTCATGCCCGTCACCGCGAAATGCAGTTGATTCTGGACGACTTTGAAAAACCGCAGTGTTTCCTCACTGTTGCTTTGATAATCGCTGCTGCATTGTTCAAACACGTCCGCGATCTTTTGATACGCTCGCCGCTCGCTGGCGCGAATTTCGCGTATCCGCTCCAGCAACTCGTCAAAATAATCCTTACCGAATGCTCTTCCGTTCTTCAGCATCTGGTCGTCCAAGACGAACCCTTTGACCATATACTCGCGCAGGGTATTCGTCGCCCAAATCCGAAAATGGGTCGCCTTCAGCGAGTTGACCCGATACCCAACGGCGATGACGGCGTCCAGATTGTAGAATTCGACCTCCCGGGTTATCCGCCTTTCCCCTTCGGTTTGAACTGTTTCCATTTTGGAAATACTTGCCTCCGGCGTCAGTTCTCCGCTTTCGTAGATATTTTTTAGATGCTTGGAAATAGCGGGAATTCGCACCCCAAATAACTCCGCCATCGTCTTCTGCGTCAGCCAGAAGTTGTCCCGCGCAAAGAAGACATCTACCGTCACCTTGCCGTCGGCGGTGCGGTAGAGGATAACCGGACTCTTGGGGGCGGGATTGGTATCTCCGGCCATTATAAACTCCTTACGTTGTCCAGGCCGTTCTGCTGCAAGATGGCGGTCAGGTTGGTTTTGGCCACATTCCCTGTATTCTTGATGAGCCTCATCTGCTGCTCCGGCAAGTAGGATGATTCGCTCCGCAGCCCAACCAGTGGTCGATGACAGCACGCTGGAATCGGCCGCGCCGTCCGATCTTCTGGCCCGGCACTTTCCCTTCGGTACACAACGTATATAGATCAGGGATGGTGAGTTTCAAGTGCACCGCAAGATCAGTGATGGCCGCCACTTGATTGCGCATCTGTTTGACCATCCGTGATCCTTCCGTCATCGGTGATAGAGCAAAACTTTGCCATGGTGTTTCGCCGACCCGCGGTCAATGATTTCACAGTTGTTTGCAGGTTGTGTCAATTATCATGGCCAGAATTCAGGCGCAGGACAACGATCGCCAGAGATAATGACGCTATTGGACGATGTATCCAATTACTCTGAACGAAATTATGTGCATGGGCGTTGAGGGGCTCGAACCCCCGACCTTACGGGTGTGATCCGTACGCTCTAACCAACTGAGCTAAACGCCCGATCACCGAAGCATCATGTTACTTCAAGCCGGTGCCGGGTTCAATGGGTGGCGGGTTGGCAGAAAAAAAATAAAAAAAATATTAAAGTTCCTCCGAGCTTGTGACGATAATGCCTTATCGTCACAGGTTATCGGCATTGGACGCCGGTGAATCAACAGTTGCGTCAGATCGGCCTCGTTCGGGTTGGTCTGCACGGGATCAAGCGAAAGGAGTCGCGTATGAGCAAACGTGAAATGATGGATGAAATTATCCGGTTGAACCGATCGGCGGGGCGGGACTTTCTTGAAAAATTTAATGAACGGGAGCTACAGGCGTATCTGTTGAGAATCTCGCAGGCGCGCACAATCAATTATTTGCCCCAGTTGGTCATGATGCGCCACGCACCCCGCTGGGCCTGATCATCTGGACTATGCCAAACCATGCTTAATTTCACCGCGTTTGGCCATGACAATCATGCCGGGCGGCTTATACGCAGCAGATGGGCACCATGACTGGCGACGGGCAAGGTTATTTTGTCATGAAATTCGCCCAATGTGCATTGATTCCATACATCGCGTACCACCGCGCGCTGCGCCATGCCCAGGCCGGCCCACATGGCGGTGACCGGTTGTCCGTTCTTTTCGCCGCGATTGAATATGGCCATGGCCAAATCGCCGTTTTGCAGCTTTTTCGCCCAGGATTCCAGCGGCCCATGCTGCGTCATGCGAATGCCCTGTGCCCCAAGCGGGTCCTGATTGATGGCCAGCATTTCCGGATTGGCAATTAATGAAAGCGTCCATGGATCCATCTTGGTGAGGTCCATGCCGAGAAAAAGCGGCGACGGCGCAATTCCCCAAAGCGTCATCATGGTACGTTGTTCATCCATGGTGAAATGGGTCATGCGCAGGCCGCCCACGGCATCTTTCCCGATGTGGCCCAGGCAGATCATATCGCAGTCCGGCCAGTGCCCCGGCCCGGCAAAGCCCTTCCACGCCGCCACCAGGTCGATCATGTTATTAAGTATTGGCCAGGAATCCCAGAAATCGTCGCGGATTCGCCACATATTGGCATGATGTTCAATATCCGATCCTTCGGAAACCGGTGTTGCGCCAGGCGAGGTGCTAAATACAATTCCCGGACCATATTTATCCAATGCCCGGCGAATGGCATGAATTTCATCCTTATGATACGGCCTGGACAAATCATCAACCTTAATGAATTGCGTGCCCCACGAATGGTACAGTCGAATCAGTGAATCGTAATATGCCTGACCGGCGGGCGTATTGCCCCGAACGCCGTACATATCGTTATTCCAGCGGCAGGTGCTGTGCACATCGGCGGCATCACGAGCCGTGAAGTTTGAACCTTCAATGGGCGTATTGGCCGCCACCGCCTGGCGTGGAATGCCCCGCATAATATGAAAGCCGAATTTCAAACCCATGGCATGAATTTTCTGGGACAACGGCCTGAAACCCACGCCGCCGCGCGCGGACGGAAATTTATTCAAGGCCGGCAGAAGTCGGCCAAATTTATCCATGGCCAGCGGGCCGCGCTGCCATACTCTGCGGGTGGCCTGCGTGGGATCAAACCATAAATAATCAATGACTGCGTAATGATACCCGCATTGCACGAGGTGGTTTTGCATATATTCCGCATTGGCCATGTACTGCGCTTCGGTAACCGTGCTGCCGTAATAGTCATAACTGTTCCAGCCCATGGGCGGCGTGAGGGCCAATTTCCAGAACGCCGGGGCTGCAGCGCCCGACATATCCGCCGCCCTCAGATGGTTTTCCTTTGCGGAAGCCGCGAAGGCGGCCGCGGCGGTGAGTTGCAGAAAAGTGCGTCTGTTCACCAAAACTCCTCATCAAGTGCTGGTTGTCCCGAAATTGCGCGCAGTGCGCAATACAGAAAAAAGACAATTCACCCCGCCGTCCTCTGGTTCGCTATGTTCTAATTGGTCTTCCGCAGGGTGCGGCAGCCGAACAAGCCGCCGGCCATCATTCCGGGGTTCGCCTGTAAACGAACGGTAATGTGACGCTTTCCGGCGGTCAGATTCTCCGGCAAATTCCATTGCTGATGAAATAACTTGCCGGGATGATTGTTGTTAAGCGTTTCCGAGGCAATTCGTTGGCCGTCGGCCAGAATGTCAAAAACTCTGCCGCCCGCGTCGGAACCCCAGAATGTCATCATCAAGACCATGGGCTTGTCGGGCAATACCTTCATATTGAAGCTGAACCCGCCGCCGTTGCGGGCATCTCGCCAGGATCGCCCTTCAAAATTGCCGGTGTCACTATTTTCAATGTCAGATAGATCGTGGCTTTGTTCCGAGGCGGCGTTGCCCGGCTGGAAATGATCGACGGTGTTTTTGGCAAGTTGCTTTTCCTTTGCGGCTTCGGCTTTGGCCTGAGCTTGCCGCTCCTGCCATTGTGCTTCAGTAAGTTGGTCGAAATAAACCACATATCGCTCATGGGCCACTTTATGAAAGGGTACAAGTGTCACATCATGCGGACGGCCCGCGCCGTGCGTGTGCCACACCAGCGGCTTGACAGCGTCGGGCTTAACCCAGGCGTCAACCGGTTGATCCGCCGGTACCATCACCGGTATGGTTACCGGATCGGGTATTTTGGCCCATTCGTACTGGTTGCCGTTGGCATACGGCACCGGCGGCAACATCAAATCATTGCCTAAAACCGCGGCCAATACCGTTGGCCCCGATAGAATCGCGAATTTCGTGGGATGATGCGCCATGCGCTCAATTCGCAGAGGTGTCTGCAATTGAATTTCCAACACGTCACCATCCGCCCACTGGCGGGAAATGTCCAAATACGTGCCCGGTTGGCCGGCGTTTATGGTCTTGCCGTTGAGTTTCACACTCATGGCCGGAGTAGACCAATAGGGGTGTCTTAATTTAACCGTGGCCTGCGTGGGCTGCTGACACGTAAAGTCAATGCGGACACTGTTTTCATCCGGAAAGCGCGTGGTCTGCCGCACGGTCATTCCCCTGGCCTTCCAATTTAATTCCGTGGCCATGAACACGTTGATCCACAGCGTGTCATCCTTGTGGTAATAAACGCCGCGCGAGTATTTGGCGTGGTTCTCCATGCCGGTGCCCATGCAGCACCAGCAGGAATCCCATGGCGTGTTAAACGTCTTGAAGTGCCCCGGTCGCATGGACATGTAATATGTCATCATGCCGGTGGCCGGATCCTGCGAGCCGAGAATATGATTCACCAGGCCGCGCTCAAAAAAGTCGGCTGCCTCCATGGTAGCATTCCAACTGAAATAGTGTTCGGTAAGCTTGAGAATATTGTAGGTGCAGCAGGTTTCCGCCGAGCCGACGGAAAGCTGCTGGTACGCATCATCCAGCGGGAAAAAGAATTCATGATTGGAGTTGCCGCCGAATACATAAGTGCGATGCCGGGCCACATTCTCCCAGAAAAACTCGGCACCAGCGCGGTATTTGTCCGTTCCGGTGAGTTCATATTCACGGGCAATGCCAATGACCCGCGGAATATATTGATTGGAGTGGCACCCGGTAAGAATGTCCTTGCGGCGCATCAGCGGATCAAGCTGGGAATGTTCATTAAATGCTTCCGCTCCTTTGAGATATTTGCGATCGCCGGTAATGCTGTAGACATCCACGAGCACTTCATTCATGCCGCCCTGCTCGCTGATGAGCATGGTCTGCATCTGCGCCGCGGAAAGCTTGGCGGGGTATTGCAGCGACCAGTCCGCCAGGCCGATGAGAATCTCTCTGGCCTGCGGCCGAGCCGTATGCAGCCAGGTATCGCGCAGTCCGGCGAGAATTTTATGTATGGAATACCACGGCGACCACATACCGTTAAGTGAGAACGTGAATAGCGCATGGGGATCGCCGACGTTGATTTTGCCGTCCAGCGCATCACCAAATGCCTTGATGCTGCCGGGAAGGCCCGCCACATAACCGACAAATCGCGGGTCGATTTTGCCATTGGCCTTCTGACATTCCGCCAGCCGCGGCAGCAGATAATCAATTTTTTCCAATAGGCGGTGATCCCGTGTGTGGGCATACATCATCGAACATGCCGACAGATAGTGTCCGCATATTGTTCCGCCCTGTCCACCGGCATCCCACCCGCCCAGTGTCGGGGCTTTCGTAGGCAGGCGCGAAACTTTCTGAAACGACGCCAGCAGCCGATTGCAGTCATAAGCCAGCAGATAATTCTGATCGCGGGTCATGTTTTCATGGAACGGCCCCGGCAGAATCTTCACATCCGCCAGATCAAAACTATACGCCTTCATCGGTAGCTCGCCGGAGTCAACGTACCCGGTCTGCGGCCCCTGCGGTATGCTGGCCCGTGTGACTTTGGCGGCCGCCAGTGCCATGCCGCCCGCCGCCGCGGTAAGTAATGCCTGCCGTCGTGTTGCTTTCGTTGGTTCCATTGGAAAATCCTCCGCAATAAGTGCCGCGTCCGCCAGACGCCAAATGCGTTAACACGCCGCCGCAGTGGCGGCAACAAATGTTCCTTCTCAGATGGTAACGGAAAGCCAGGGGCAATCCAAGGCCTTGCGGCGACTGTTATCGGAATCTCTTTTGCGTCCGGTTCGCGGTTATTGGACTCTGCGCGTGGCGTGTAACGTGTGATAACCATAAATATGCTGAAAAATCAACATTTTTCTTTGACTCCGCACGTAATAACTCTATAGTGAATTTATCAGATGCGTCGGGCATCGGGAGAGAAGAGAAAACTCAATTCCCGTTTGCCGACTTTTGTAAGTTGCTGATTGTTTGTGGCGGCGTTGCAGGGCCGCACGGCAAGAATGTAGCGGTGTATTTTTAGAAAGCATCAGGGGTATTGCGATGTTCAATCATTCTTTGATTACTCTGGCCGCGGCGGCCACGATTTCACTGGCGGCCACCACCGCGCATGCAGATTCCGTGGCATTGACCGTGGTGGATATCGGATCGACCGTTGCACCGGTAACGTATCTGGGATCAGCGGGATCAGGATTCTCTCCCGTTAGCTCAGGCGGCACGCAAAGCCTGGGAAATTTTCAGTACAATATCTCCGATCTGGCGAACCTGGGAGTCGCGGCGACATCGCAACCGACTGCGGCGTTATACTATACCGCTTCGACAATCTCCAATATCGGCACCACGACCGATACGCTGGAATTGATTTTAAGCGCTACCGGATTTGGCTTAAGCAGCTCCGGCACATATAACGCTGTGCAGTTCAATCACAGTGATGGTGGAACGTTTGAGGGCGGCGTTTTCAGCATGAATTTGCAAACCTTTGCCGATTCCGCCAACACCTTGTTTACAACGGCTCCCACCGTGGGTGACACCACGGCCGCCACATCTGCGAGCACTGGAGCGTTCAGTTCAACATCCACAACATTGACGGATTACAGTTTATCCGCGGCATCCGCGGGTGGCTTGGCGGTTTCCGGCGTGCCCTATTCACTGACAACAGTGTTGCAGGTAACGCTGGCCCCGAACCAGTCTCTGAGCCTGACGAATAACGGCCAAAGCTTCATATCAGCCGCAAATGTCTCTCAGGCCAATACGCCGGAACCGGCGGTTTTGCCTGTCTTTGCGGCGGGTTTGCTGGGATTGGGCTTGTTGGGCCGCCGGGGTGTCCGCTTTGGATTTGGCCGGTAAAGCTGACAGGAGTATCAGTCATTTATTTGAATTGCGTCCACCGAAAGGGGAGAATCACAATGAAACCAAACATGATTTACGCCGGAGTTTGCGGATTGTTACTTTCAGGAGTTGCAACGTCCGCGGTCAACGCATCGCTGGTGGCAACATTCAGCGTTGGTGCCGATACCACAACGCTTACAGGTGCGCCGGATGGCAGCGGCCAGAACCTGCAAATTCAATCCAGTATGTTATCTGGGTTGGGCGGCATGAACATATACGGTTTTTCCGCATCATCCAACAGCCCGTCAGCACCGGCCAATGGCCAAGTGCCAATTGAAAAGGCTGCGGCGACCGTTGTAGCGGCGAATGCCGGCAGTACGTTTCAAACATTGACCATCAATCTTTCGGATAATGGCTTTTCAGCCAACTCGCCGGGGGCATCTGCTCTTTTAACCGGTGCCGCCTCGGTGACATTTTTTGCAGTTGCATCCGGCAGCCAGACCTTGGACTATTTCCAATATGCCAGCTCCGCCAACAGTGTGTCCGTCGCTTCGAGTATTCTCACGTTCAATCCCGCATTGGCTGGAAATGTCGCAACGGAAAATGTGGCGGTTGGACCGGTTGAATTCGCCTTCTCAAATCCTTACACGTTGGGTTCCACGCTTACGCTGGGACTCAATCCCGGTGATAGCGCCACGCTGACGTTCCAGACGGACCCCACCCCCGCAGCTTTGCCGCTTCCGGGCACCAGCGCACTATTGGCTCTGGGCCTTTCCGGGCTTAGCGGCCTTGCATTGCTGCGGCGGAAGCGCTTCGTCTAATGAACGCACCACCCGCACCCGAAGAATTTGACGGCGTGAGCTATCGGCTTTAGCATTCCATTCCAAGCCCGCACAAACGTGCTCTCGGGCATATTGGTAGCATGGTATTTGATATTGCGCGGTTACAGCCGGAATCCCTGCAGGCCGTGACCTTGGCACTCTATAGCTCCCATGGCTCTTGCCATGACGGGTAGAAATGGCTCAAGAATCAGGCGTAATGGGATGATGTCCTGGCGCAGCCCGCCGCCGTGCGACCAGCGCTTGGCGGAAATGCCGGACAATATCGACCTGTGGGCTTGCCGGCGGATTCGTTGATTTGTGTGCCTGTGTGCGCGGTGCGCCCTGTCAAGGAGAAAGAAATGGATATTGGGACGGTTCCGATTGTGTTGATCGTTCTGGCGGTGGCCGCGGTTGGGCTGCTGATCTTTATTTTAGCCAGCCGGATGATTGTATATGTTCCGAATTCCAAGGTGGGAATTGTTGAAAAATTGTGGAGCACCGGCGGGTCCATATCCACTGGAATTCTCTCCCATGATCAGCGCGCGGGCTTTCAGGTGGATTTATTGCGCGGCGGCCTGCATTTCTTCACGCCCTTCCAGTACCACATTCACAAAGTGCCGCTGGTGACCGTCCCGCAGGGGCGCATCGGCTATGTCTTTGCGCGCGACGGCAGGCCGTTGCAGTCTTCGCAGGTTCTGGCCTCCAACAGCGTGGCGAATAATTTTGAGGACGCCCGGTCGTTTTTACGCGATGGCCAGAAAGGTCCGCAGCGCAAGCTGCTGCGCGAGGGTACGTACGCCCTGAATTTGGCGCTGTTTGTCGTGATTACCGGAGATGGCGCGAGTTTCAACATATACAGCCACAGTTTGAGCGATCAGGATAAAACCATGTTTCAGGGAATGGCGAAACTCATCGCGGATCGCAACGGATTTTCGCCGGTGGTCATCGGCAACAGCGATGATACCATCGGCATTGTGACCATTCATGACGGAATGCCGCTGATTGACGGCGAAATCATTGCGCCGATGGTCGGTGATGCCGCGAATGATCACAATAACTTCCAGAACGCCGAAGCATTTGTGCAGGCGGGGGGCAAACGCGGGCGGCAGCACCAGGTTCTTCTGGAGGGTACGTATTACATCAATCGGCTCTTTGCCACCGTTGAAATGGAGCCTAAAACGGTCATTCCCGTGGGGTTTGTCGGGGTGGTGGTCTCGTATACGGGCCTGAAAGGCGAGGATATTTCCGGCGACGCCTACCGCCACGGTGAACTGGTCAAGCAGGGGTGCAAGGGTGTTTGGGAAATGCCGCTGCTGCCGGGCAAATATGCGTTTAATGTCTATGCGGGCAATGTGGTTCTAGTGCCGGTGACAAATTTCATATTGAAGTGGGCCAACGAAGTGACCGCATCGCACAAGCTTGATGAAAACCTTTCGGAAGTTTCGCTGATTACGCGTGACGCCTTCGAGCCAACACTTCCGTTGTCCGTGGTACTGCATATCGATTATCGCAAGGCTCCGCTGGTGATTCAGCGCTTCGGCGATATTAAAAAGCTCGTCGAACAGACACTGGACCCCATGGTCAGCGCATATTTCAAAAATATCGGTCAAAATCGCACGCTTATAGAACTGCTGCAGGACCGCAGCCAGATACAGAATCAGGCCTCGCAGGAAATGCGCGACCGGTTTGCCATGTATAACCTGGAACTCCAGGAAGTGCTGATCGGCACGCCCCATCCGCCAAAAACGTCCGGCACTGATCACATTGAGCAGATTCTGGGACAGTTGCGGGATCGGCAGGTGGCCCGTGAACAGGTTGAAACCTACAAGCTCCAGCAATTAAGCGCGGAACAGGAACGATCCCTGCGCGAAGCGGAAGCCAAGGCCGGACAGCAGGGTGAAATTACAAAATCCGCGCTGGCCATTGAAATCAATGAAAATATGGGCAAAGCGGCGCTGGCCAAAGCCCAGCAGGATGCCGAAAGAGTACGCGTGGAAGCCCGCGCCAACGCCGAACGCCTCAAACAGGAGGGCGAAGGCGAAGCCTCAAAAGTCCAGCAGATCGGTTTTGCGAATGCGGCCGCCACCGCCAAACAGGTGGAAGCTTACGGTGGCCCGCAATATCAGATGTTGCAGCAGATAATGACCCGCATCGCCGAGGCGGCGGAAAATGGACATCTGGCGTTGGTGCCGCAAATTATGGTTAACGGCAACGCGGCGGGCGGAACGTCCGGCGCGCCGATGGCGCAGGGCGGCGGCCTGATTGACGGACTGCTGGCCATGATGCTGTCGGATAAGCTACACGCACAGATACCGCCGGCCAACACCGCCAAACCAAAGGAATCCTGATTCGCGACGGCAATTGCGGGATCATTCACGCGGCTTGTGCCGGACGGTATGGTACCGCAGCTGTCCCGTCCCGGATTCAATGCTGCGGGAGTGTATCGTGGTCGGCAAATGCGCTGTGGAATTTTAGCGGTGATGGTCTGCAATTAGCGCGGGCCGCGGCGGCCGGGTTTTGCGCGTCCGCCTTGTCTGTCATCGCGTCGCTGCTGCCAGAACGGCACGCCGCCGGAGCGAGCGGGCCCGGATCGCGGATGGGGGGGCTTTCCACCGAAACGCCGGCCCGGGTTGCCTGTTGCGGGCCGATCGGATTGTCCGCCTTGGCCACCTTGTCCGCTTTGGCCAAAGTGCCGCGGGCCAAACTTCCGTGGTGCATCGGATGGATGTTGTCCAGAGCGTCCGCCGCCGCTGCGTTGTTCAAAGTGTCCGCCGCGCGGATGTTGCGGTCGCTGGGGTGCCGATGGATGCGCCGTGCTCCCGAATGCGTGCGATTCATTGGCGTCGGGGCGGCTGGGTTTGGATTTCTCACGCCGCGCCCGCTCTTCGGCCTTACGCTGGCGAATGGCGGCAATTCGTTGTTCAATCGGAACTTCCAGAGCTTCAACGGATTTCTGGGCGTAATCAAAATCAGGCAAAGTCACGCGCGGCAGGCGTTTTCCGATGGTCTTTTCGATATAGCGGAGGTTTGATTCCTCATCCGGCGCCACAAATGTAAAAGCATCACCGGTGGCCGATGCGCGGCCCGTGCGCCCGATGCGGTGAACGTAATCTTCGGGGATGTGCGGACAATCGAAATTTATAACATGTGAAACATCGGCAATATCAATGCCGCGCGCGGCGATGTCCGTGGCCACCAGCACGCGGAATTTACCGGATTTGAAGCCGGATAATGCGCTGCTGCGCTGCGCCATGGAACGATTGCCGTGGATGGGGGCGCAGGAAATATGGTGTTTTTCCAATGTTGCCGCCAGGCGGTTGGCCCGGTGTTTGGTGCGGGTGAAACAGATGACCGACTCGAGTCCCTGATTATCAAGCAGTTTGATCAGCAAGGCTGATTTGAGATGCTGGGCAATGGGATAAATGGCCTGGGTGATGGCGGCCGGAGGGGTTGATTGCCGATCTATCTGAATGGTTACCGGGTCCTTGAGCATTTCGCGGGTAAGCTGACGGATTTCCGGGGGCATTGTCGCGGAAAAAAACAGCGTTTGCCGTTTGACCGGCAGCATTTTGAGAATTCTCCGGATATCCGGAAGAAATCCCATATCCAGCATGCGGTCCGCTTCATCCAGGATCAGAATTTCCAGTCCGTCAAATTTGGCATAGGATTGCCGGAGATGATCCAGAAGCCGTCCCGGCGTGGCAATTAAAATTTCCGTTCCGGTGCGAAAGGCGTGCGCCTGGGGTCCCATGCTCAGGCCGCCGATAATCGCCGCGCCCGATATGGGGGTGTGGACGGCCAGTGAATTCAGGTTTTCAAGTATCTGGGTGGCCAGTTCGCGTGTCGGCGTTAATACCAGCGCCCGCGCAGTGCGGCGCGACTGTTGCGGTTGACGAGTCATTAAATGGTGAATCGTGGGCAGCATGAAGGCGGCGGTTTTACCCGATCCGGTGGCAGCACAGGCTAATACATCCCTGCCTTCCATGGCCGGTACAATGGCCTGGGCTTGAATCGGCGTCGGGTGGGTAAACGCGAGGTCTTTAATGCCGCGCAGGATGTCGGCATGCAGGCCGAAAGAAGAAAAGGACATAACGCTCCAATAGAATAACCGATCCCGCGAACGCTCAACCGCGGGGTTCGATGAATTTTCCCGCGTAAGCAACTCAACATTGAGGGGTTCATCGTCGGGAAGGATGATTGCTACAATGGTAGCCGATCATCCAAAACAAAGCAAATTGGGGGATATTGCATTTTTTTAAGCCCGGACAGGAGCCTAACCCGTGATATGCCGCAACAACGCGGACGGCGCGAGCATAAATAGTTCCGCGCTGTGCATGTCTGAGGAGAGTTCCATCCCGGCGATGGCTCCTTTTTTCATCTCAAATGCGCCATGGCCTTGTGCGCATAGCCCGGCAATCCAACGGCTCAATATCGGCTCATGGCCAATGGCCGCAACGCCGCGGGCCGCCGGGTTGATCGTTCTGACGTTGGAGAGAAAGGTTTGCAAATCATCGGGCGGTGCCAGGCAGTCAGAAATCCGGACGGAAATCGGATAGCGCTGGGCCGCCTCAATTTGGTGTGCAAGAATTTCCGCCGTTTGCCGGGCCCGCAGAAATGGCGAGCTGAAGATTAGATCAATGGGTGGATCGAGCGTCATAAACCCTTCCACCGTTCGGTGGAACTTTTTAACGCCTTCGCGCGTTAATGGCCGGTCCGCATCGGAAATATGTTCACTGCCGTCCGCGGCAATGCCGTGTCGAATCAGATATAGCTTCATACGCAAAACCTTAAAAGCATCGCCGATGAATATAGATCGTCTCGCCACTGGCGTATCGCAGGCCGCCATCCAGCGCGGCAACAATTGCGTCCGCAACGAAATCCGATGCAAGAATTTCCCGCGCCGGAATTTTTGATGCAATCGGCAGGGCGCGGAACATTGGTGTCTCCACCGCCGCCGGCGCAATGGCCACAACCCGCACACCCATGTCCCGCCCCTCGCGCGCTGTGGCCATGGTTAACAGATTCACCCCCGCTTTGGCGCTTCCATAAGCCGCCAATCCGGCCAATGGATTCCGCGCCGCCTCCGAGGAAATATTAACAATCACGCCGGCTTCGCTGTGCGATCGCTGATCATCGGTCATGGCATAATATTGCCGTTGGAAAATTTTCCAAATTGCCCGGGTCATATAAAACACCGAGGACAAATTGACATCCAGAATTTCCCGCCATTGTGCATCGGTTGTTTCGCTGGTTGGTATCATCGGTGCCGCACCGGCGCAATTAATAACCGCGTCAATGCGTCCCTTCCAGTTCAATGCGGTGGTGACAAGATGATCAGCCTGTTCCGGTTTGCCCACGTCGGCCGGGCAACATGCGATTTGGCCGCCGTCACGGCCAATTGCTTCGGCCATCGCATGAAGCTTGGCGGCATCACGCCCGGCAATCATCACGGCATCACCGCGCGCTGCGAGTTTTTTTGCTGTAGCGCCGCCAATGCCGCCGGCACCACCGGTAATAATGACAACTTTCATGATAATCTCCTGCGCGTCAGCGGGCCGACAGGCCCCGATCTGAAAAAAACTTCATCATCACCGGCTCAATACGGTCCCGCAGATGCGTATTGGCGTATGCCACCCAGCCTATCGGGGTGGTAACATCCAATACGCCATCCACAGCACCGCCCAAGCCGTTCGATAATACCACTCCGGCCTCCTGCGCAATAAGCATGGCACTAAGATCATACGCATGGGCGCAGAGTCCGGCGGTCTGATGGGTCATGTGGTAAAAATGGGGACGAACATCGGCGACAAACCGATCGTGTCCAACCATGACTTCATAAAGCTGGCCGCCGGTTGAGATATATTGATCATCAAAAACCAGCGGTCGGCCTGGATCCAATCCGCCGCCGCAATGCGCGGAAATAGATTCCATTAACTCCGCCGCCAAAACTTTTGTGCCCGGAAAGAAGCTCACAACAGATCCAAAGCCATGGGCCAGATCGCTCGCGGTGCTGGGTCGCAGTTCCAGCCGCACCGTGCGGCCGGAGTCCAAATCTTCGCGCACCGCATGGACACCGGCACCGCGCACGGCAAAGAGCACATCCGACTGATTCTGTTTGCTGGTCGGAATTTCCACCTGCACTGCCGCGCCGATATCGGACAGGCGTGTGGACGATCCGTTATTGCCCGCCACACCCGCAAGCAACCATCCGGACCGTTTGTCGTACATCAGTCCGCGCGTGCCATCTATGGGATCCACAATTAAACGAAATGCCGCATCATCCGGTCTTGTGCCCGCCGGAAAACACTTCATTCCCTCTCGGCCCTGTTGATCTTCAATACCCTCGGCAATCAGCACCAACGGTAAGTCCCGACTCCACCGCTGACAAAATTCCTCCAGTACCGGTTCGATATGGGTGTCCAATTCATATATGGTGTCCGCGGCGGTTTCCCGCGCTACATCGGTCAGCGATTGCTTCCCGGCCAATGTGCTTGATCGGCGTGCGGCAATGGCCGCCTTGCGAACCTGCACAGCAAGTTCACGCAGGTGTTCGATAAAATACGCACCATTGCGGGGTAATAAACCCATTGTAAAACCTCACAGCCAATACATCCCCACTCTCGCCGAGTAACACGGAAACGTCAACCAATCCGGCTGGAATGTCGAAACGGCTTTTTGCGTCACGCCCGCGGCAATCGCGGTCATTACTTAAGGCTTGTCCGAAAATAACTCCGCCGGATGAATGCGGCCGGGCGGAGGAAACCCGCGGCCGGTTGGCTGAAGTGGCAATGGGAAGCGGCAAGTGAATCATGTATGGTTCCTTGTACAATCCCTGATTGGGTTATACGTACATGCGAATATGAAAGAAAGCCGCGACGCATCAATTACGTCATGTTGCACTAATTGTTTCGTGTATTTTTGACCGATAATAAGATTGCCAAGGGATTTTGGAGCATCAGCACAGGACCGAACGCGAGCTATACCATGCCCGACGCGCCCATATCCAACGCTTTGAATCAGCCAACGCCCTCGGCGTTGTTCCGCATGAACTGCATTTACCGCGCGTTGCTCGAACAGGAGCAACTCCTGGTGGAAGCAACAGACCGTCCGGGGCTGCTTAACAGCATTTGTGAGCGGCTTATAACCACCGGATTTTTTGATATCGTCGGCATCGGTTCGCCGGATGCCGATGGAATGGTGCGCTACCATCATGCCGCGGGGCGGCAAGCCGCGGAATTGATTCAGACATTCAGCACGGCGATCAAGCTGGGAGCCGGGACGCTGTCCGGCGAGGCCATGAGCACCGGAAAGATGCAGGTAAGCAACCATTACCTGGATGACCCCCGCACCTCGGCTTTTCAGGCCAAAGCCCGGAAAATGAATATCAATGCGTGGGCGGCTATTCCGATCGTGGTTGATAATGCGACGTGGGGTGTGCTGGGAATTATCAGCCATCGGGAAGATTATTTTGATGATGATATGCTGCAACTGCTGTCCACCAGTGCGATGCTTATTGGCCGGGCACTGGAGCGCCGCAATCTCTTTGAGCGCCTGCAGGATCGGAAGGTTGCCCTGGAACGGCTCAACAGTCTGTATCATGCCATGCTGGAGGAATCAAAATTTATCCTAAGCGCGGGTGATGAAGGGCAACTTCTGCAGGGTACCTGCGATACGCTGGTGGCCAAGGGAACATTTCTTCTTGTGGGTATTGGCTATCCCGATGACAAGGACATCATGCGCTACAGGTTTGGTGCCGGTTTGACCTCGGATGAAATTATGCGGGGATTCGCATTTTCCGTAACCGACGGCACGCGAACGATTTCCGCGGAGACCTGGCGGACGCGGACACTTCAATACAGCAACAATTATCCCAATGATCCGCGTGCCGCCGGCTTTAATAAGGAATTGGCGGCCCGAAATATCAATGCGCTGGCTACGGCACCGATATTTCGCGGCGGCACGATTTGGGGTGTGCTGTCCGTTGTTTCCAGCCACAAGGATTTTTTCGATCAGGATATGTTGAACCTGCTGAGCAGTTGCACGCAAATGATGGGTAGAGCGCTGGATGCCATGGATATGAAATCGCGGCTTGAGCGGCTTGGAAGTCTGTATAAATCATTAAGCATTCAGGGTGAAATCATTCTTGAATCCCCGGATGAAAACACGCTGCTGGCGCAGACTGTGGACCAGTTGGCGCGTAATGGACTGTTTATCACCATCACGGTGGCAAGACCGGACGCCGGTGGATTTTTTAAACATATTGCCATGGCCGGTAAGGGCGGGGATCACCTTCACAAGCATCCGGTTGCGTTATCAATTGGAGACAACAAAAGTCTATTGGCTAAAGCGTGGCGTGAAAATCAGCTCTGCTGGGCCAATAATTATCAATCAGACCCGGCGCTGGAAAGCAATCATCAGGTGGTCACGACAATTGGCGGAAAATCCGCTGCCGCGGTTCCGATTATTCGTAAAGGTCATATCTGGGCAATCATGGGACTGATTTCGAGCCACGCGGATTTATTTGACCAGGAAATGCGAAGCCTGGTATCGCGTGTGGCCCAACTCATGGGTCACGCACTGGACGAAATTGACCTCCGCACCCGCCTGGATGAGGAGTTGAATCAGCAGGCGTGGCTGGCCAGCCACGATACGCTTACCGGCCTGCCTAATCGGGCGGCATTGGAAGGCCAGATCGAAAAGGCGATGGCGCGAGCTCAACGCCACAAAACCCTGCTGGCGGTGGCAATGATGGATGTCAATGATTTCAAACTCATAAACGATACTTACGGACACGCCGCCGGCGATGCGTTTCTCCGTGCCCTGGCAGGGCGCATCAAAAACGCCCTGCGCAAAACCGATTCCGCGTTGCGCCTCGGCGGGGATGAATTTGTGGTTCTGCTGGAAGACTTGCGTAATGAGGATGATGCGACCGCGTATTTCCATCGCCTGGCCGCGATTCTTGATGAACCCTTTTCCCTGCCGGGAAATCGGCGTATTAATGTTTCCGTCAGCATCGGCTACTGCATGTTCCCCGCCGACACCCTCGCCTCGGAGGACATGTTGCGCCAGGCCGACCTCGCGCTATACCGGGTAAAGGCCTGCAAAACCGGGCGCACACAATGGCGATCATGCACGCAGATTTAATCGCAGATCAATGCGTAACGGCTCCATTGCACGCGGGGCCAACGAGTTTGGCGTATTTTGCCAGTGCGCCATGGGTATACATCGGAGCCTTCGGCTTCCACTGTTTCCGCCGCCGGGTCAATTCATCTTCGGAAAGTTCCACATCGATGGTTCCTTTTTCCGCATCCACGGTGACCATGTCCCCATCGCGCACCAGGGCAATATTGCCGCCAACCTGGGCTTCCGGCCCAACGTGCCCGATGCACAAACCGCGTGTGCCGCCGCTGAACCGGCCATCGGTGATCAGGCAGGTGTCATATCCTAACCCCTGTCCCACAATGGCGGCGGTAACGGCCAGCATCTCCCTCATTCCGGGGCCGCCCTTCGGCCCTTCATAGCGGATAATCACCACATCGCCTTTTGTAATTTGCAGGCTCTGTACGGCTTTCATGGCATCTTGTTCGGAATCAAAGCATTTTGCGGGGCCGCGGTGTTGCAGTTTTTTCACACCGGTGATTTTAATCACGCAGCCTTCCATGGCCAGATTACCTTTCAAGATGCGCAGACCGCCGTTGGGGCTGATGGCCCTTTCCACAGGTACCACCACATCCTGTCCATCGGGCAGGACCACGTTTTTTAAGTTTTCCCGCATCGTCTTCCCCGTTACGGTCATGCAGTCGCCATGAATCAGGCCCGCATCAAGCAGCACTTTGAGGATCACGGGAATGCCACCCACGCGGTAGACATCCAGGGCGACATATTTCCCGCCCGGCTTGAGATCCGCCACCGTGGGGGTGCGCCGACTGATGCGTTCAATATCATCAAGCGTCAATGTCAAGCCCGCTTCATGCGCAATGGCCGGCAGATGCAGGCAGATATTCGTGCTGCCGCCGGTGGCAGCGCCAATGGCCACCGCATTTTCCAGGGCTTCGCGTGTTATGATGTCGCGGGGGCGAATGTTTTTCTCCAGCAGTTGCATGACCTGTCGGCCCGCGGATTTGCAGAATTCATCACGCGACAGCTCCACCGCCGGCGGTGAGCCTGAACCGGGCAGAGCCATTCCCATGGCTTCGGCCACGCACGCCATGGTATTGGCGGTAAATTGGCCGCCGCAGGAGCCCGCCGATGGGCAGGCATTGCATTCGAGTTCATACAACTCGGCGTCCGTCATTTTCCCGGCGGCATGGGCGCCAACGCCTTCATATACATCTACAATCGTTACATCTTTGCCCTTGAATTTGCCGGGAAGAATGGTGCCGCCGTAAATAAATATTCCCGGCAAATTCAGCCGGGCCAAGGCCATCAGCGTGCCTGGCAGTGATTTATCACATCCGGCCAACCCCACCATCGCGTCATAGCGATGGGCGTGCATCATCAGTTCGATGGAATCGGCAATGACCTCACGGGAAATCAGCGACGCCTTCATTCCTTCGTGTCCCATGGCGATGCCATCGGATACCGCAATGGTGACAAATTCCCGCGGTGTGCCATTGGCCGATTTAACTCCCTCCGCCGCCGCGCGGGCCTGCCGATCCAGTGTAATATTACACGGGGTTGCCTGATTCCACGTGCTGGCCACACCTACCCACGGCTGATGAATATCCGCATCGGTAAGGCCCATGGAGCGAAAAAACGCCCGTTGTGGTGCCCGATCAAAACCTTCCGTAACTTCCGGGCTGCGGGGACGATTAACCATTTTCTAAAACTCCTGCGCCATATCGCGCCAGTAAACTACCTTCCGGCCGAAAACCCCGCTTCATCGGGATGGCCAAACCGCGCGCTGGCGCATAGTTTACGCGCCCGCCGCCGCAACGCCAGTGCGCACGACCGACAATTGAGTGATTTTTCCCGGAGAGCATTGGTAACCGGGCGCGGCGACAGGTATACAACCATTCAAGCCGAGCTGCTGGATTGCCGTGCTGCCAACGATTGCCAATATCGGGAAACGCGCCACTTCCGACTGATCGCACGGTGCTGAACCGGCGGACGGTATATGCCATCCAACTCGACGTTGCCGCATCGAGCTGCGGTTTCGACCGGGGATCCGGTGTATCTATTGCACCCATGCGACCCAGCTCAACGCGGCCGACCGGTGTTATGCTTTACCATTGACTTGTGTTGACGTCTCTCTGCCGCGGGCTACCAGAAGCACGTTGGCAAACGGCGTTCCCTGGCTCATCGGAACACTCCGGACGGTAAAATTCAGGCTTTCCAAGGCCTGCGTCCATTGCTCAAGCGTTCGGCAATACAACTTCCCAAGCCGATGACCGCGGGCGGTGGCGGCCATGAAATCCACGTAGTTGCTGATGCGAAAAGGCCAACCACCCGCGGCATTCCCCACGCGCACCAGCAGTGTGCCATCCGGGCCAAGCGTTCTGCGCACCCGGCGCAAAATGTCATTCTGCGCCGCAAAATCCATGTAATGCAGCACATCGAGAATAACCACCACGTTGGCGTCGCCGAAATCGGCGGTGCGAATGTCACCTGGCTCAATGCGTACATGTTCACCGGTTATCGCGGAAGCCCGCCGAACGTCCCGCGGCATAAGTTCAATTCCGCGATACGTGATGATTTCTGGGGCCGGTGGCCACGCTTCCGGCCATTTACCGGTGGAATACATGGTATGCGCGGCGCGCAGCCAGGCGGCCAGCAATCCCTGCCCGCAGCCTAAATCCAGAATATTTGAACCGGACGGAATAAGTCCCTGCTCCAGCAAACCGCTGAACACAGGATCCCCGCCAAGTTTTCCGCGCGCAAAATGCCACGCGAATCGCCCCTGCGTGCGATACGGTGCCGCCGCGGCTGTAACCAATTCCGCCTTCCACAACTTTATGTATTTAGCCTGTTGCATCACAAAAAGCATTCCATGCGTCAGCGATGTATTTGGTAATGGCGGCCACTGTTGCGAATGCGGCAACCCCGCCGGGGATTATCATGATGATCAGGAGTTGGCATTGGGTTTTACCAGGCGGAGCCAGTTTTGAATTTTCGTCACCGCCTCCTGGGTGTCATTGTGTATTTGAAAAAGCGAGTCCAGCCGCGTTGTGGAAAAAACCTCACGGATTTCCGGCCGAATGGAGGCAAGGCGAATCTGGCCTTGTCTGGGGGTAATTTCCTGCCGCAGGTTCAGCAGTGTTCGCAATGCCATGGACGAGAGATGCCGCACTTGTGAAAAGCAAAGCACCACAAGTGGAGGGTTGGAATCTTTGATGGCCGCAAGGATGTCCCGCTCGATTCGATCCAGCAGTGCGCCGTCCAGAAGTTGCTCACAGAGTAATTCCACGACAACGACCGGGCCGTGCTTTACAACCTTGATGGGCGAAAAACTATCAATAATTGCACCTCGGGCCAAAAAATTTTGTTCCGGCTCACAATATCACACGGTGTCGAAATATCAACTCCTTGAGAATTCGGCCCCCAACCGGAACCATATGCGGTAAATTTCAAATAAAATCACATTTGACACAAACCATGGAATAGGTATACTACCCGGTCTTGGCTTTGCCGGAGACATCGATTTCTCCAGTAAAGACAAGCAAAATAGCATGATTGGCGCGGGTTTGCCGGTCAGTTTGATTGAGAATAAGACGCGGGTAAAGCGGATAAAACGGACAGGATAAGTATGTCAGCAGCAGCCCCACATGAAAGAATTCGCATCCGTATGGAAGCCTACGATCACCGGGCACTGGATTCTTCCGCCAAGGAGATCGTGGACCATGCAAAACGGACCAGCGCCAAGGTGTTCGGGCCGATTCCGTTGCCCACCCGCATTGAGAAATTTACTGTTTTGCGTTCTCCCCACATTGACAAAAAGAGCCGCGAACAGTTTGAAATCCGCACGCATAAGCGGATTATTGAAATTATGGAACCCACCCCCCGCACAATTGAAGCGTTAAACCGCTTGGTGGTGCCGGCGGGTGTGTTTGTAAAGATCAAAGCGTAAGCATGGCCTTTTCAAGGTCGTGTTTCACGCGGCATGAACGGTTAAATTCCGTCGTTCATCGCCACCTGAGTGATCTCGGGCAAGCTTGTTGCAATGTTCTTGTGGAACATTCGCGGGTCTTGTCTCGCTGAGCCAGTGTTATCCGGACGGGTCAAAGCGTTTGGTTGCGGCTGGACGGGATATCCGGGAGAACCTGACACCGCATTCGCATGCGGCAAACGGGTTCCCAGATGAGCGTAACGACGGCAGAGGTATGCCATGAGCGATAATGGTAACAATAATCTATTGGCAGCATTGCTTGGCCGCAAGGTCGGTATGACGCAGGTCTACGACGCCGCCGGAACAATTATTCCGGTAACGGTTGTGCAGGCCGGTCCGTGCGTTGTCACGCAGGTAAAGACCGAAGAAGGCAAGGATGGCTACAACGCCATTCAACTGGGCTTTGAAGACATCAAAGATCGTCGAAGCACCAAGCCTATTATCGGCCACTGTAAAAAGACCGGGCAGACATCCGCCAAGCGGTTCTTTCGTGAAGTGCGTCTGACCGAAAAGCCGACAATTGCGGCCGGTGCCACGGTGGATGTCTCCACATTTGACGCCATCAAATGGGTCGATGTGGTGGGCACCAGCAAGGGTAAAGGGTTCCAGGGCGTTATGAAGCGCTGGAATTTCGGCGGCCAGCCGGCATCGCACGGTACCGAGCGTAAGCACCGGTCGCCGGGCGGCATTGGCGGTGGTCAGGCACCACGCGGCCACGGTCGCGGCATCAAAAAAGGCAAGAAAATGGCGGGTCATTTGGGCGTAGAGCAGGTCACGGCCCGTAATCTGGCCTTGGTGGGGGTGGATAAGGAAAAGAATCTGCTGTTGATCAAAGGCAATGTGCCCGGTGCCAATGGCGGCCTGGTGTTTGTGCGAAAAGCCAAGACGAAAAAAATTGCGGTGGCTGGTTAAGAACGTGTGATAAATGCGGGCCGGCTGAAAAGCCATGGCCCGGTAGAATCAGGTGATGGCTCATGATTGAATTGCCCATATATAATCAAACAGGTCAGGAAGTGGCGAAGTTCTCGTTGGATGAAGCGCTGCTGGGTGGCGAAGTTCGCCCGGCGTTGCTCAAACAGGCAGTGGTCATGTACCACGCCAACCAGCGTCAGGGAACCGTGGCAACCAAAGACCGCGGCGAAGTTGCCGGTTCAACCAAAAAATTGTACGCCCAGAAACATACCGGCAACGCCCGTCGCGGCAATCTGCGAACCAACGTGATGAAGGGCGGCGGCATGGCGTTCGGCAAAAAGCCCCGCGAATTCCGTCAATCCATGCCGATCCAGCAACGCCGGCTGGCCCGCAACAATGCGATTCTTGCAAAAATCCAATCCAATACCATCATCATTCTTGATCAACTCACCGTTCCAAGCTGCAAAACCAGGGAAATAACCAAAGTGCTTAAAGCGATGCAGGTGGATCGCACGGTGCTCATCGCGCCCGTGGGAGTGGATCAAAATCTGTTGAAATCAACGCGAAATATTCCAACGGCCACCATTAAACCGGTGGCGGAAGTCAATGCGTATGACATTCTCCAATCGCGCACGCTTCTAATGACGCGCGACGCGCTTGAGGGTGTCCTGAATGCCGCGAAACCGGCAAGGAAAAGTTAATAGCACCGGCCTGGCGATGGTCCGAAGTTAAGGTAAAAGAAACGGGACGTAAATCATGGAACTTGAATTAACAGAAGTCATCCGAAGACCGGTCGTAACGGAAAAATCCGCCCACCTCGGTAATGCGCGCAACTGTTATACTTTTGAAGTTGATCAGCGCGCGGACAAGGGCATCATCAAGAAAGCCATCGAATCGCTTTACCATGTGCATGTTGAAGCGGTGCGTACGGTTTTGGTGGCCGGCAAACCGAAGCGTACTCGGGCCGGGCACAAAATAACGCCCTCTTGGAAAAAGGCGATTGTAAAAGTACATGCCGATGAAAAAATTGAAGTGTACTGAAAGGTGCGAACGAAGGTGCGAAACAGGATTGGAAACCTATGCCGCCGTTTGAAGGCGGCTTTGATCAGCGAGTGACCCATGCCAATTAAAACATACAAACCGACTTCCGCGGGGCGGCGTTTCAGTTCGGTCAATGCGTTTACCGAAATTACGCGCAATGAACCGGAAAAATCGCTTACTGAACCCAAGGTAAAAACCGGCGGGCGCAACCACCGCGGTTGGATCACCTGCCGCCACATCGGCGGCGGCCACAAGCAGCTCTACCGCCGGATTGACTTCAAGCGCAATAAAGACGGCATTGTCGCCAAGGTTGAATCCATTGAATATGATCCGAATCGCAGCTCGTTTATCGCGCTGTTGCAATACGCCGATGGCGAAAAGCGATACATTCTGGCACCGCAGGGGGTTAAAGTTGGAGATGCCATTGAAAGCGGCAGCCGTCCCGATATTGAAAAGACTCCCGGCAATGCCATGCCGCTTGAAATTGTTCCAGTGGGTATTGAAATTCATAACATTGAGATGAAGCCGGGGCAGGGCGGACAGATTGTTCGCAGCGCCGGCGGAGTCGCGCGGTTGATCGGTAAAGATGCCGGCCATGCGACAATCCAATTGCCGTCCGGTGAAGTGCGGCAGATCAATTGGAAATGCCGGGCGACGATCGGTCAAATTGGAAATGCCGATTGGTTCAACATTCGTTGGGGAAAAGCTGGCCGCATGCGGTATCGGGGTATTCGTCCGACGGTTCGTGGCGTGGCGCAGAACCCGGTGAGCCACCCCTTGGGCGGCGGCGAAGGGCGTTCCGGCGGTGGTCGCCATCCGGTAAGCAAATGGGGCGTGCCGGCCAAGGGCGGAAAAACCCGCAATCCGCGGAAGAATTCTTCCAGCAAAATTATGCGTCGGCGCATGACTGTTCGGTATGGCGAATCGGTATTGCGTAGACGTTAAGGTTTGAAGCGTAAAAAGGTACCGGGTGCGCTGATGCGGCCCGGATGGATAAAAGATGCTCGATAGAGCGAGGAATTCATGAGTCGAAGCTCGAAAAAAGGCCCGTTTGTTGCGTATCACCTTCTGGAGAAGGTCAACCGGCTCAATGAGCGCAACGCCAAGGACGCAATCAAGACCTGGTCGCGTTCCAGCACCATCGTTCCGGATTTTGTCGGACACACGTTTATGGTGCATAACGGCAAAACCCATGTTCGCGTGTTTGTAACCGAGGACATGGTCGGTCACAAACTTGGCGAGTTTGCCCCAACCCGGACGTTCAAAGGGCACACGATGGTCAAGAAGGAAGAAGCGGCCTGAGACGGGCCTGATCGCTGAACGGCCGGGTGCCGAAAAAAATATGCCCGGCCCTTTAAGCAACGCAAAGAGGATTTGGATATGGCTAACTTTGTTTCAACATGGCGCTTTGCCAAAATCGCGCCGCGGAAGGCCCGGCTGGTTGCGGACCTTATTCGCGGCAAGTCCGTCGATGATGCTTTCGATCTGCTGAAGTTTTCCAAAAAGCGCGCTGCGGTCATGATCGTGAAGGTATTGAAGGCGGCGGTGGCCAGTGCCGATGCCGGACAGGTTGATGTCGGCGATTTATATGTTTCCGAGTCGTTCTGTGATGCCGGCCCGATTATCAAACGCATGATGCCAAAAGATCGCGGCAAGAGCTATCGCATTTTGAAACGCACCTGCCACATCACCGTTGGCGTTGCTGAAGGCGCGCAAGAGCGGGCCGATGCCGCGATAGAGCAGAAGAAAAATAAAAGGAAGCCGCGCCCGGCTAAAGCCAGGGCGGCGTAAAAAGTGAAATGTGTGCCTGACTGAGTAATGGTCGGGCGGAAATACTGAATCCGGCGTTTGCGTGAAGCATGATCCGGCAGTGAAGAGGTAAACATGGGTCAGAAGATCAATCCAGTTGGGTTTCGAACGGGCATAACCGAGGGCTGGTCCAGCCGCTGGTTTGCACCGAAGAAACTCTTCGGCGAGTTGCTGGTTGAAGACCAGAAAATTCGTGATTTCGTGGATGACAGGCTGAATCGCAAGCCGCCGTATGCGGCTGTTGCCCGCACGGAAATTGAACGAACGCGCGAAGAGTTGAAAGTGATTCTGCACACAGCGCGGCCCGGCGTGGTTATCGGACCCAAGGGAGCGGAAGTTGATAAACTTCGCGATGCCCTGGAAGAGCTTACGCGCCGCAAGGTAAAAGTTGAAATTGCCGAAATCGGCAATCCGGATCGGGATGCCAAACTCGTGGCGGAAGGCATTGCGGAGCAGTTGAAGAAGCGGGCATCATTCCGCCGCGTGCTCAAACAAAAAGCCGAAGGTGCCATGAACGCGGGTGCCCTGGGAATTAAGATTCAGATATCCGGCCGGAGCGGCGGGGCTGAAATCGCCCG
>JAJYZY010000016.1 GCA_021799715.1 Planctomycetota bacterium
TCCGCAGCCGCGTGGTGGAGACCCGCGGCCGATTGGCCGGCATGGCAACGGAAGACCCGCGGTGGATCATGTACGAACCCCCATAAAAATAGCCGGCGCAGCCGGTGATTTGGCGTGTTCATGCATCTGAGAAATCTCCGCTAAATTAAATCACCAACGGCAAGCGTGTCCATATCATTGAAGGCCTGATTTTCACCCCCCATACCCCAGCAGAACGCATAGGCGGCGGTACCGGCACCGGCATGAATCGACCACGCCGGCGATAACACCACCTGCTGGTCGGCAATGACCAGATGGCGCGTTTCATCAGGGCGGCCCATCAGGTGAAAAACGCGGGCGTCCGCGGACACATTGAAATAGAGATACACTTCAGAACGGCGTAAATGCGTGTGCGGCGGCATGGTGTTCCAGACGCTGCCGGAATCCAACTGCGTAAAGCCCATGACCAGTTGACAGCTTGGGATGCCATCCGGATGAATGTATTTGTAAATGGTACGGCTGTTGCAAGTGGCGGCGTTACCAAGTTTAACCGCCTGGGCATCGGCCTTGCGGGCCAGCGCAATTGGATGGCGGTTGTGGGCCGGATAACTTAGCAGATAAAATCGAGACGGAGAATCGGGTAATTGACTGGTGAAAGAAATATTTTTACAGCCCATGCCAATATAGAGACAATCCAAGTTATCAAGACAATATTCCCGGCCATCCACGGTAACAGTTCCCCGTGAACCGATGTTGAGGATACCGACTTCGCGGCGTTCACAAAAACTGGTGGAACGCATTTCCGCCGGAGCCTGAAGCGTCAGCGAGCCGGTAATTGGAACCGCGGAGCCGATGATCGCGCGATCGGCCTCGCACCAGACCAGTTCGATTTGTCCGGGCACGAAGAGATTGTCAATGAGAAAATCAGCCCGCAGGGCGGCAGCATTCATGGCCGCGTAGCGTTGAGAATCAGGTAATAAAAGCGTTCGCATCATACCGTGTCCATCAGGGGGTTGACGAAGATTTCCGCGTCGGTGCGGCGCATGCACAAAACGACATTGCATGACAAGGACCGAAACATGACACGCATGGAATAGTACTTGATTTTTGCGCGGCAGTAAAATCCGCACGTCGAGGAATTGTGCGCAAAATCAGGCCGTGTCTGCACTTGTCGCATTTTATTAACGTATCGTTACGGGCCGCACAGGGGTATAAAATGATCACGGATTACGCGGATTAGACGGATAAGCAGGAAGGTACTGATTTTGGTTCGCTATCGCTGCGGTGCCCCCGTTGCGTGCCACAATAGATACACTTCTTCTGCGGCGCTTGGTGATTTGGAGTGCCCCGCGTTCCGCCATCAATCCCAACGTATCCGTGCGATCCGTGCGATCAGTGGTCCGGTATTGAATCTGTGAGTTCAAGCCGACCTCGGATACGGACGTGGGCGTGATGCAACCACGTATTGCGCGGATTAAACGGATACAAAGGGGGACAACGACGTTGATCCGCAATTGCTGCGGCGCGCCCGTTGCGTGCCGAAATGAATCCGATTCCATGCAAGACATGGCGATTTGGCGTGCAGAGCTTTCCGCCAAAAATCTCCACATATCCGTGCGATCCGTGCGATCAGTGGTCCGGTTTTTGAATACACCGTTACAACGCGACCTTGGGAATGAAAACAAATGTATGGTCCACACGGCTAATTACGGGACACCCTGATCCCGTATAATTACCGCGACACCAAGCCATATCCGCACTTTTCGTTTTTTAATAACGCATCACCACGGGGCGCACAGGGTATGAAGCCGTGCCGGTACCCAGCGGGGCTGGAACGTATTCAGTGGTGTGCCGGGCAATTTCAAGGGACATCTGTTATGAGCGCAATTCATTGCGACGTTTACGCCATTATCCGAATTGCCCGGTTACGTAGGCCATGGTTTGCTGATGATCCGGGTTGTGGAACATTTTATCGGTGGGACCCGCTTCAATTAAATTGCCCATGTAAAAAAAAGCGGTCTGATGCGCCACCCGGACCGCCTGATGCATATTGTGCGTGACAATCACAATGGTGATGGTTTTGCTCAATTCATTAATCAGCGATTCAATGGTTTTCGTGGCTATTGGATCCAGGGCCGAGCAGGGTTCATCCATCAACAGTACATCCGGATCAACGGCAATTGCCCGGGCAATGCACAGGCGCTGCTGCTGCCCGCCGGACAGCGACAGCGCTGAAATGTGCAGCCGGTCTTTAACCTCTTCCCAAAGTCCGGCAGCGCGCAGCGACTTTTCAACCTTGTCCGCGATAATCGCTTTGCCGCGAACGCCATGAATCCGCAAAGGATACGCAACATTTTCATAAATGCTTTTGGGAAATGGATTGGGCTTTTGAAAGACCATGCCCGTGCGCTTGCGCAGTTCCATGACATCGGTGCGGCGATCATAAATATCCGCGCCGTGAATTTTAATGCTGCCGTGAACCTGACAATGCCGGATCAGATCATTCATCCGGTTTAAGCAACGGAGAATGGTTGATTTACCGCAGCCCGACGGCCCGATAAATGCGGTTACCTCCCCATGCGCAATTTCCAGGTTCACACCGTGTACCGCCCGCCCTTTACCGTAAAACACCTCCAGATTGTTTATTTCAATGGCCTGCCGCTTGACGTGTTGATCGGGTGTTACCGGAATGATGCGGGGCTCATTGGAACCATGGGTACTGTGATGCGATCCAGACGCGCGCGAATTGGTTTCAGCGATTATTGGCGGTGTCATAATGTGTACCTCCGAAGTCTTCAGGCCGTCGTGGCGGCTTGTTGCCGCGCGCCGGGCACAAACCCATGGCGGCAGTGCATCACGTCAGCGGCCACGCTCCAAGTTAAAGAATATGGCCGCGCCCGGCTGCGGAGCAAGGAATTTCCGATGAAAAAGGCCGAATTAGCGCAACATTATCCGTGGGATTACATGGCGTTAGCGCAATATTAATACATTCTCAACAATGAATAATCACAAACTGGAATTTTCATTTTTGGGGCCTTGGCAAAGCGATATTCACGGAACTTTAACACAAAATCAACGGAATCAAAAAGATGATCCCGTAGAACATGGATTGGTTATGGTCTGTTGGACTTGCAAAATCCTGCGTCGGCTTTTTTGTGACCAACATGTTTTTGAGGAGTCAATATCATGGCAGTCAACAACGAACTTCATGCGGCGGAAGTGTCGGAGGCGCTGAACGAAGTAAAATTCAGCGGCTTTCACCTCCGCGCCATTATCACCGCAGGCATGGGATTTTTCACTTCGGCATTTGACTTGACGGTCATCGGCACTGCGCTGGCACTGGCGGGACCGGAATGGGTGAAGGGATTTCTCGCCGACGGCGGCACCAAGGCGAATTTTGCGTGGACGATGGGACTGGTCGGATCGGTTTCACTGGCGGCAACGTTTGTCGGAGCAATCGTCTTCGGCACAATCGCCGACAAAATCGGTCGTAAAAGCGTTTACGGCATTGAAGCGATTCTGATGACCATCGGTGCCTTGGGCAGCGCGTTTGCCGGCGGCCCGATTTCAATGATTATCTGGCGCACGATTATGGGCTTCGGCATTGGTGGTGATTATCCATTGTCCGCCGTCCTGATGAGCGAATACGCCAACCGCGAATCGCGCGGCAAAATGGTGGGTATGGTGTTTTCCTGCCAGGCATTGGGATTTCTCGCCGGACCGATTGTTATTTTGACCATGCTGGCGGCGGGTGTCAGCCATGAGTTGACCTGGCGCATTGCACTGGGACTGGGCGCACTGCCGGCCTTGGGCGTGATTATCCTGCGTCGCACCATGCCGGAATCTCCGCGGTGGCTCGCCCGCGCCAAAGGGCAGGCGGCGGCGGCGGCCAAATCGCTTTCAACTTATTCCGAGGGAGTTGCCCGGCCGGCCACACGCGATTCGGCTTCGGTGGTTCGTGAGCCGCTGGCGAAATATGCCATGACACTGCTGGGCACGGCGGGCTGCTGGTTTGTTTTTGATTATGCCTACTACGGCAACACCATCGGAATGCCGACGATTATCAATTCGGTTGCTCCGCACGCCTCAATGATGACATCCGTGGCATGGAATGTCTTGATCTTCGGGATTTTTGCAGTTCCCGGCTATGTATTTGCATTCATGCTCAGCGATAAGCTCGGTCGCAAGTTTATTCAGATGATGGGTTTTGCGCTCATGGGGCTGATGTTTCTGGCACTGGGCGTCATTCCGGCGCTGTCCCAGAATGCCGGGGCGTTTATCACGATATTCGGCTTGAGCTATTTCTTTGCGGAATTCGGGCCGAACGTGACAACATTTGTTCTTGCGGCGGAATTGTATCCGGTGAACCTCCGCACGACGGGGCACGGGATTTCCGCGGGGATTGCCAAAATCGGCGCGTTTCTAGGGGTTTTGTTCCTCAATGGGATTCTGGTGAAATTAGGATTCAGCGGCGGCATGCTGCTTTCCGCGGGAATGTCGCTGGTGGGCCTGGTGCTCACGGCGGTATGCATTAAAGAACCCGCCGGTAAATCGCTGGAAGAAGCGGGACAGGAAACCGGTTGGGAACCGGCCCAGAAGGTCATCACCCGCGAAGCCATGCAAACTCCAGTAGGCGTTTCGGCGTAATGTATTATTGAGAGCGAGGCAAGTTTCCCAGGGGCCAGGCCGGATGCGAGCCTGGCCCTTTTTGCTGCGCGGAGCCCGACAGAATTCGGCTGGTGTTGCTATAATCGGTTTTAAAATCGCGAGCACGCCTGCGCACAACGCGTAATCGGCATCGTGCCGCGGTGCCAACTGGATGCTTGACCGTGCCGGACTTATTTACATCTTCCAGGGAACAACGCATTAACGCGGCGCGTCCGCTGGCGGCGCGAATGCGGCCGGAAACACTGGCGGAGTTCGTCGGCCAGCAGCACATTCTTGGCCCGGGCAAGCTGCTGCGCCGCATGATTGAAGCCGACCGGCTGGTGAGTCTGATTTTTTACGGACCGCCCGGAACCGGAAAAACGTCCCTGGCGGAACTTATCGCCGGAGCCACGCGCCGCCACTTTGTCCGCCTGAATGCCGCCGCCGCCGGTGTTAAAGATGTGCGCGATGTCCTGGCGGAGGCGCGAACACAATTGGAAAACACGGGCGAACGCACCATTCTGTTCCTTGATGAAATTCACCGGTTCAACCGCGCGCAGCAGGATATTCTGCTGCCGGATGTTGAAAATGGAATTATTACCCTGATCGGTGCCACCACGCAAAATCCGTTCTTCTCCGTTAATGCGCCTCTGGTATCGCGCAGTCAGATATTTCAATTTGAGCCCCTGTCCGCGGAAGATATTCGCGCGGTGTTGAATCGTGCCATGGCTGATCCGACACGCGGTCTGGGAGCCTTGAAACTCACGGTCGATGCCGCAGCGCTGGATCATTGGCTGGAAGTATCCGATGGCGACGCCCGACGCGCCATAACCGCACTGGAAATTGCCGTGATTTCCCAACGATCCGCAGCCATTGGCAACACCGGAGAAGCGGTGCACATCACTGAGCAAATCGCCCGCGATTCGATTCAGGCCAAAGCCATGGTGTACGATGATGACGGCCACTATGACTCCGCCAGCGCATTGATTAAATCCATGCGGGGAAGTGATCCGGACGCCACGATTTATTGGCTGGCGCGGATGCTGGCGGCGGGCGATGACCCGCGCTTTATCGCCCGCCGAATCGCGATTTGCGCTTCGGAGGATATTGGAAATGCGGATCCCACCGCCGTGTTACTGGCCGCGGCGGCCGTGCAGATAACGGAGTTTGTCGGCATGCCGGAGTGTCGGCTGACTCTGGCGCAGGCGGCACTGTATCTGGCGTGCGCTCCGAAAAGCAATCGCGTAACGTTGGCCATTGATCAGGCCATGGACGATGTTAAAACCAGCCGCACCATTCCCGTGCCGCGTCCGCTGCGCGATGCGCATTATCCCGGGGCAAAGGATTTGGGGCATGAAGGGTATCAATACGCGCATCAATTTCCGGAAGGGTATGTGCCGCAGGTATACTTAGCCGTGGAAAAGCACTATTATCAGCCGACGGACCGGGGCCATGAAGCGGAGATAGGTCGATATCTTCAGCGCCTGGCGGAACTGGACAAGGCATGGGCTGAATTGGAACCGCGCGATGCGCCGTAAGTTCCAACGCGGCGTATCTGGAAGAGGAAACACTGCCATGGATAAAAATGACTTACGCAAAAAAATGCGGACGGTGCTGGCGGGCATTACA
Organism: Planctomycetota bacterium; assembly: GCA_021799715.1. The sequence goes on from JAJYZY010000016.1 coordinate 6,256, forward strand.
CCGGAACAGCGCCACAGCCGCTCGTTGAATGTGTGCCATCAGTTGCAGGACACCTCCGAATTCCGCCGCGCGGAAACCATCATGCTGTTTTTATCCATGGAGCAGGAGGTGGAAACTTCCACGCTGGTTATTCAAGCGTGGAAAGAAGGCAAAACCGTGGCGCTGCCGCGCGTGCGCTGGGCCACGAGGGAAATTGAACCCGTGGCGATAAAATCACTTGAAACCTCACCCAACCCCGCCGTGCAGGGACTGCGCGATCCGGTCGATGGAACGCCCATTCCCCTGGCCCGGATTGATCTGGTTGCCATACCCGGACTGGCGTTTGACCGCCGCGGCTTTCGACTCGGGCGCGGCAAAGGCTTTTATGATCGCTTTTTATCGCAAAAAGAGTGTCGGGCACTCCGCATCGCGCTGTGTTTTCAAGAGCAACTTCTCGAAGAACTGCTGCCGGTGGAACCGCATGACATGCCCATGAATATGATTGTCACAGATCAAAAAATTCTGCGCTGCAATCACCCCTGACGGGCCACACGCAAAATCCGCATCCATTCACAGCTAATCGGCGCATCACCGATTTTCCGATAACCGTCCGCACATTGCCACAGCCCGGCGGCGAATTCGGTAACTTTTCACCCGCGCACGGTCTTGGCCGCGGCAATCCACAGTGACCATCGTATCAAGCGTGTTCAACGCGTTTTAATCCGGCCATTGATCCGCTACAATCCTGCTGGTTGTATGCAGACGGAGAATTTATGCCCAGAATCTGTTTTATCCTGGTTGCCGGATTGGACCATCGACTGGCCGGGGCGGCCGCCGGGGTGTTTAACAACTTTGCTTATCGTGGCACACTGGCCCCCATTTCACCGGCGGTTACCTGCACCATGCAGGCCACGCTGACCACCGGTGCCACTGCCGCGCAGCACGGGATCATCTGCAACGGCTTGTACACGCACAATAATCCATCGATTCAACGTTGGCTTGATGATGACAGTTTTCCGGAATTTCGACGGCAAATCAGTTTCTGGGAACAGGCCAATAATCTTCTCCAGACGCCCAGATTCTGGACGGGAAAACCCATCCGCACGGCCATGCTGTTCTGGCAGCAATCCATGCCCGATGCGGCCGACATCGTACTTACTCCCAAACCGGAACACACGCCGGACGGCAAAACCGTGGCCGCTTGCTTCAGCCGTCCGCGCGATATTTACCAACGCCTGACGGGGAAATTCGGAGCCTTTCCGCTGCACCAATATTGGGGGCCTTTGGCCTCATTGCCCAGTTCACGGTGGATTGTCAACGCCGCGATGGACATTTGGCGCCATGATCCCGTTGACCTGCAACTGCTTTACATACCGCATCTGGATTACAACCTGCAACGCTTCGGGCCGGATCATCCGGTGGTGGCCAAAGATGCCGCCGATGTTGCCGCCCTGCTGGCACCGCTGGTGGACATGGTGCGGCAGGACGGCGGCATTCCCATTATTGCCGGAGATTATGCCATGAACGCGGTGCGGCAAGCCATTTTCCCGAATCGGGCGTTGCGCGATGCGGGCTTGCTTAAAACGCGAATGGATGAGGATGGCAAACTGCTGATTGATTTTTCCGCCAGCCGCGCTGTGGCCATGGTGGACCATCAGATTGCATTTATTTATGGCCACGAAGATGCAATGGATGCCGTCAACGACATTCTTCAAAGTCTCAATGGTATAGGAACAATTGCTGTTTCAGCTCAACAAAAATCGCAATTGGGACTCAACACGCCCCGCGCCGGGCAGATCATCGCCCTGAGCCAAATGGACGCATGGTTCGCCCATGACTGGTGGCATGATGATGCGGAACGACCGCGCTGGCAGTTTTCCGTTGATATTCACCGCAAACCCGGATACGACCCGCGGGAACTGTTTTTCGACCCCGTGCGCAAGTGCATTGCGCAGGATGCAACCCTGGTTAAAGGCTCCCATGGCGTGATTGCATCGGCTCCGGACATGCAACCGGTGCTGCTTAGCGATGTCGCTCTGCCCGCCGGCCATACACCGGCGACGGACATTGCCGCCTGGCTGGCCGGGCTGCTGTGAATTTGGTGCGGTATGATTCTATCGCGTCCACACTGCCGCAGCTTGGCGCGGTTGCGTGAATCCCTCGGCGTTGTCCTGGTTTCCGCCCCCGGCAAATTTGCACACATGATCTATGGGCCGAAGTCATGCACCAATGCACGGCTGGAACAAACCAGGACACATGCCGCCACCGCGCGCGGAACCGTTCGCAATCGCTTATGAACCGCCGATAATGATGCCAACCAGGAACACCACCAGGCCGCCCACCACGCCCGTGAAGGCGGCCTGTAAAAATGGCGTATCCATGTACCGATGACGGATAAAGCTGATGGAAAACAATTCCAGAACCACCACCACCATGGCCACGGTCATGGCAACATGAAAATTCGGAATTAAAAATGGCAGCGTGTGGCCGATACCGCCGGCCGTGGTCATTAATCCGCATACCGCGCCGCGAATCAGCGGATGACCGCGCCCGGATAAGGAGCCATCATCGGACTGTGATTCGGCGAATGCCATTGAAATGCCCGCGCCGACGGATGCCGCCATGCCCACCAGGAACGCCTTGAAACTGTCCTGCGTGGCCACGGCGGCGGCAAATACGGGTGCCAGCGTGGAAATCGAACCATCAATGAGTCCCACCAGTCCCGGCTGCACAATTTGCAGCACAAACAGCCGCCTTTCCGCCACCGCCTCTTCATGTTTGACGGCTTCCGGCACATGCTGGGCTTCCAGAGTTTCTGCCGTGGTGGCGTGCTTGCGTTCCGCTTCGGCCAGGTCAATAAGCAACTTCCGAATGGCGGCATCGGTAGCACGTGCGGCGGCCTTTTCGTAATACCGCGTGTTTTCCAGTTCCATAATCTCGGCCTGCCGGCGCATGGCATTGACACCGGATTTCATGACCAGCCAAAGCGGGCGGCGTTTGATGAAACCGTTGACATCATCGCGTTTAATAAGGGGAATATGCTCTCCGAATTTTTCCCGGTGCAATTCGATGAGTTTGTGCCGATGCTCGGATTCCTCGGCCTGCATTTCGGTAAACATTTTGGCGGAAGCGGGAAACGTTTTCGCCAGATTATGCGCGAATTCACCATAAATTCTGCCATCTTCCTCTTCCTGCCCGATTGCCAATGCCAGAATTTCCTGTTCTGTAAGATCCTTAAAGCTTTTGGCCACGATTAACTCCACATATCAACACGCCAAATTTCCAATTGCTATTATATCCGTCATGCCGCGAAAGGCATCCGCGGTATCGCAGGGCGATCCGGAATGGGAGTTTCCGGCTATCGGTGCGGCCCCGCAGTGGTGTGTGGTTTGACCATCGCTGGGGCGGGAATGGTTGGAGCATACGTCATATTTTCCGCGCAGGCAGTGGGAAGTTGAAACTGTATGTCAAGTATTGTAATGTTCACGCTCCTGGTCTTCATGGCTGCGGACCGGGTGGTGAATTTGGCGATGGTTCTCGTTTTTTGGGCTGTGGCGTGCGTAAGCATGGAATTGATGAATAAAGGCGCGTGACATGCCCGCACAACATGATAAGCCTTCCGCGGCAGCGGCGGACAAAGTATCCCCAACTCATACGCTACCGGTCAACGCTCCGCCGGCACGGACCGCCCCGGTGTCTTTATGGAAGCTGTTGCTGCTGGTGGCCGGGCCGGAGCTGGTGGTGATGCCGGCCTGACTGTACTTAGAAACTTACGGTAACGGAAATATCAAATTCCCCGCCGCGGGAACTGTAGCCCGGTGCCCGACGCAACTGCTGACCATAATCCATTTCAACATTGACACTGTTTCCAACATCATAGTGCAAATCCACGCCCGCGCTGGCCAGATCGGCCCGGTTTATTGAATCGGTAACAGGTTGAACTTGATATACGTCCGCATAGTCGATAAATACACCGAATTGGGCAGCCGAATGCAGGGACGCTGGAAGGTTCAGGAAACCGGCGGGATCAAAAGCCGGTGCCCGGATTTCTTCACTGACCAGTTCACCCTCGCTACCAAGGTCCGTTTCCGGATTGTAACCTCTCACCGAGCCTACGCCTCCGGCGTCCAGGGTTTCACTGTCGGGCAAATTATGATCCGCCACCTGGCCGAGAAACCGTGTGGCGGAAGAAAATCCCCCAGGTAAAAACGTAATACGATTCAATTCAACTTGATCGTAAACGTAACTGGCGGGATAGGTTGTATCCGGAGAATTTGTCTGGCCTCGAAAGGCACCCGCGCTGGCGACAAATTGATTTTTAACGGCGGTATTCCCCCATGGATCGTTTTCCGTGGCATCATACAGCAGCAAGAACTGATTCAAGCTGTTTTGAGAGTTTCCCACCTGGGTGCCACCAAACTCTAAATTGTTATTTGTGGTTTTGAAATCATAGCCAAAGCCAATATCCTCGTTAAGCCAGGAGCAAGAGGGAAGCGGGTGCATATATCGTAAACTGGCCTGCCCACTCTGACCGATTGATGAAAAACCGGCACCAATTGCCGGCTTTTCCTCTTCGTAGGAACCAAAAATAATCAACCGGTCGCGCCAGGGCAGTGGGATCATCCAGTCCAGGGAGTGAGCGCTATACTGACCGCTTAAGCTGCGGGTGTACTGATAAGACAACTGCTGATCCAGCCAGAAGGCGTTACCCCAGTTAAAGCCCACGTTATATTCTTCCCGGCCCAACGTCGGCACGCCCTGGTTATCAAAACCGGCATAACCGCGCAACGGAAACTGATCTCTGGTTGTCAAATCCACATCGGTTTCGCCGGGCAAAGCACCGGGGCTGAATACAGCGTTCACCTGCCGAAATGGATTGCTGTTAAGCCAATTAAGGTCACCGCGCAGTTGGTTTAAGCTGATGGGTTTTCCTATGTTTATTCCGCTTTCGGAACGGATTAAATTACTGGAAAACCACTTATTTCCGCTTACGCGCACTTTCCCTACGCGATATTGCAGGACAATTACCTGAACGACGCCGGAACTTATATTTTGCGGTGGAATGGTAACATCCATCAGTGCATGGCCGCTTTTCGAATACCATGCCACAACGGTTCGCGAAATTTTCGCTATATCATGGAGCGTAAACGGCCGGCCGATCATGGGAGCGATTTTTCTGATGAAATCGCGGTTATTCAGCAACGGCAAGCCGGAGAGATCAATTCCATCAGGCGGCAGCGTACCCTTAAATCCGACTTTATTAAACTGCTTCAAGCTTGCAACAAAGACCAAACCCTTGAGCTGTTTGAGAATGACCCTGTTCGGCGTGGATGCGGAAACGACCGACGGCGCGGGCAGTACCGGTTTTACCGCGGGCGGAGGGACGGGTTTGCTGGGGGCAATGCGCTTATACACCTGGGCGTAAAGGGGCACATCCCCGAGCACTACTCCCAAAATCACCAGACCCAACAGACCAGCCCGTCCCTGGTAGACATTCTTCATCTGATTCATTCCTTGAATACTCACTTGCTGAAATTTCCATCCTGTTTTATGTACTGTACATCATCAATTGTGATTGGACGAGCGTCGCGTAATCCGCAGGCCTACCAGACTTTTGGTCGCCAGCGGGTGACCCGCCAAATGTGCTTTGCCTACCGGCCGAGCGGCAATATGCTGGATATTGCCACTCGCATAGACGAGTGTTGGGACGCCCAAAATATCCTCATATACTGCGAATTGGTTGCCATCCCGTCCTTTCTTCCACGGGGCATTCAGAATGCCGACGGCCATTCCCGCCGCGACATCATTAATCGTCTGCGGAGGAATTGCATCGACGGAGTCTGTGTCGTCCGTAATAATCACATTGGATGGCGAAAACCAGTACCCGGCAACGCCAACATTGATCAGAGACGGCGAAGGCAAAATATCGGCCGTGACTCCGGTTGGCATCACGGAGGTAATTTCATAGTTGCCGGCTGATGGCCCCTGAATGATCAACGAGGTCACATCGACGGGAATATTATTACCCACCGCAGAGGTTATAAAATTACCCGTCCCGCCGTCCAGAAATACTGAGTCGGAGCCAAGTACTCCCTGAAGTGAGGCATTGAGGGTATTAATCGTGGCGACCGTTGTTCCGTCATAGGTTTTGTTGTCGGCGGTTGTCGTGCCGACAACAGTTAATGGCGCGGGAGTAATATTTGCCACCAGAGCGGTGGGGTAGGATCCCGGCACAATAAAATAGTTGTGTGATGCGGAGCCAACAAGCGTGAAGCCCGTAACTGCGACCGGTATCGCGTTGCCAACGTCGGGAGTCGCAAATTGGCCTGTACCACCGCTGATGCTGACATTTCCCACATCGGACCCCAGTACACCGGAAAGAGTTGTCGATGTCGTGTTTAATATCGCCGCCGTGGTCGTGTCATAAACCTTGTTGTCGGCAACAGTGGTCCCGGTGATAAGCAGCGGTGCCGGTGTGATTGTCACCGTATCCGTACCACCGACCAATGTGTAGTTACTGGCCAAGCCTGTGCCATTACCCAAGGCCAGTGTTCCCAGAGATGTTACACTTTCATTACCCGTATTTTCCCCGGCCAGTGTGCCTGTGCCGGAAAGGGTTAATGTTTGACCATTGATGCCGGTGATCGCTGAGAATATTCCCGCATTGGCATCGGTATTGGCGTCGTACACCCGTGTGCCGGTCAGACTGATTACCGCCGGGTTTACCGTGTAGGCCGTGGCATTGGATGCCGCCTGGACAATGGTGTAATTCCCATTAATCGCCGTCAGGCCGCTGCCATCGATGCCATACGTTCCAACATTGCTGCTGCTGGTGGCTGTGGTACTAAATGTCAGCGTCCCGCTGGTGGCACTGCTTTGCGTATCGCTGCCGACAAAGCCGGTGATCGTGCCGGTCACCGAGGAAATGGCCGAGCCGTAGATGCTATTGGCGGGCGTGGCCGTCTCTGTCAGGGTGGCCGGTGTTATATCGACTGTGTCCGTACCGCCGACCAATGTGTAGTTACTGGCCAAGCCTGTGCCATTACCCAAGGCCAGAGTGCCCAGAGATGTTACACTTTCATTACCCGTATTTTCCCCGGCCAGTGTGCCTGTGCCGGAAAGGGTTAATGTTTGACCATTGATGCCGGTGATCGCAGAGAATATGCCGGCGGCGGCGTCCGTTCCCGCATCATACACCCGTGTGCCGGTCAGATTGATTATTGCCGGGTTTACCGTGTAGGCCGTGGCATTGGATGCCGCCTGAACAATGGTGTAATTCCCATTAATCGCCGTCAGGCCGCTGCCATCGATGCCATACGTTCCAACATTGCTGCTGCTGGTGGCTGTGGTACTAAATGTCAGCGTCCCGCTGGTAGCACTGCTTTGCGTATCGCTGCCGACAAAGCCCGTGATCGTACCGGTGACCGGGGAGATTGATGAGCCGTAGATGCTATTGGCGGGCGTGGCCGTCTCTGTCAGGGTGGCCGGTGTTATATCGACCGTATCCGTACCACCGACCAATGTGTAGTTACTGGCCAAGCCTGTGCCATTACCCAAGGCCAGTGTTCCCAGAGATGTTACACTTTCATTACCCGTATTTTCCCCGGCCAGTGTGCCTGTGCCGGAAAGGGTTAATGTTTGACCATTGATGCCGGTGATCGCGGAGAATATGCCGGCGGCGGCGTCCGTTCCCGCATCATACACCCGTGTGCCGGTCAGATTGATTATTGCCGGGGTAATATCAGCGGTAGTCGTAGCTGTTGCGCTGATGCCGGTCAATGAATAATTGCTGGCCAAGCCGATCGTGCCGCTGGTACCGTTGGATAAGCTGTACCCGCTTGCCCGTACCGTTAAGCCATTGCCCACATTGGATTGCAAACACTGCACGCTTGTCGGAGCATTGAGCGTCAAGGTTTGCCCGCCAATTATCCCTACCAGACTTCCATCGTTGCTTAATGTGGCGCTGGTCGTGGCATTGTAGGATTTGTTATTGGCTACCAATCCGGTAATCGTCAATTGCAACGGCGTTATAAGAACTGTGTCCGTGCCGCCGGTAAATGTATAGTCAGATGCCAAGCCAGTTCCATCATTGAGAGAAAGACCCGCCGGTGAAATGGTCTGTGCTAATCCGCTGGCATTGGGGCTATTGGTCACCGCACTGCCGGAGAGTATCAGTGTTTCAGAACCGATGCCCGTAGTAATTGTTCCGCCGGTGCCAAAAATAGCGTAGCCGGCATCCGTGTTATTGTCGTACACACGTGTACCGGTGAAACTGACCGCTGCCGGTGTAATGGTACCGGGGCCTGTGACTACAACGGAACTGGGCAAGGTGTAATTGCTGAGATTTGTTCCGGAGATTCCCGTAAAGTCGCTGGGAGAAAGCGTAACTGAAACGGTATTGGCGGTCAGCACGTCTTTGCTGTTATAGGTTCCAACGGCACTGATTTGTGCGCCCTGGCCGGAAATAAAGCCGGTCACCAGGAAATCAGCCGTGGTCAAATTGTAATTGGCATTTCCATTGTAGATTTTTGTCGGCGTCTCCTGCAATACGGTCGACACGGTAAGGGCAAGTGGAGTAATTGACAATGCCGTCTGATTGCTTGCAGCCTGCACAATCGTGTAATTGCCGTTGTTCGCGGTAAGCGAATAATCGTCAATTGGATAGCTGCCTACATTACTACCTTGGACGGCGGTGGTGGTAAAAATTGTATTGTCATTGGTGGCATTGGCCAGTGTGTCGCTGCCCAGAAATCCTGTAACGGTTCCTGATAAACTTGGCAGCGCCGCATTATACAGCGAAGTGGCGGGAGTGGCGGTAACGGTTAACAGCGCGGGTGTAATGGTCACCGAACCGCCGCTTAATGAATAGTCCGCCGCGAGACCCGTCCCACCCGCGGTAAAAGCCAGTGTTCCCAGCGCTGAAATTGACTCGTTGCCTTTGTTCTCGCCCGCTAAAGTGCCCGCCCCTGTTACCGCAACCGTTTGCGATCCAATGCCTGTTGGGACAATTCCAGCACTTCCGAAAATGGCGGCGGCGGCATCGGTATTGGCATCGTAAACACGGGTTCCCGATATGGTAATTGGATCGGGCGTGATGCTGCCGGCACCTGTAACCGTTACCGGTGAAAGAACATAATTGACCAAGTTTGTTCCGGTGCCGGCGACCGCCGCGAGGTCCGCACTGTTTAAGGTTGCCGATACCGATACCGCCGATGGAACATCCGCAGTTGCCACGCCCTGGCTGTTTAAGAAAGTGCCAATACCGCTGACAGTAGCGCTGTTACCATTAACAAATCCGGACAACGTGAAATCACTGGATGGAAGCGCTACGGTCGTGGTGCCGTTGTAAACACGGGTTGTCGTGGTGGATATAGTTGTATTGACGGTTAAATCCAGGGGTGTAATGGTTAAAGCTGTGGCGTTTGAGGCAGCCTGAACATATATGTAGTCCCCGTTATCGGCGGTCAGGCCGGTGCCATCAATGGCATACTGCCCGGCATTACTGGCAGTTGTAGCCGCGGAAATAAAACTCAGCGTGCCGGTGGTCGCGGAAGCTTGATTTTGACTATCGACAAAACCCGTAAGTGTACCGGAAAAGCTTGGATTGGACGTAAAATAGGGACGGCTGACCGGAGTCGCATTGTATGTCAATATCGCCGGGCTGATTGTTCCAACCCCGGAAATCGCCCCGGTGGGCAATACATAGTCCGCCAGATCGGTTCCGGAATCGGCGACAAAATTCCCCGCCGACAAAGTCGTGCTGACCGTGGTTGCGGTATCGACATCCGCCGTGTTAAAGCTCCCGCTGGTCTGCGAAATGGCGGCACCCTGACCGGAAATGAATCCTGAGATTGTGAAATTGCCGGAAGTGAGAGTGGCCGCTGTAGTACCGTCGTACTGTTTGCTGGCCGAAAGCGTCACAGTAATCGGATCGGCCGTGATGGCACCTGCCCCGCTGACCACCGTACCGACCGGCAGGATATAATTGGCGAAATCAGTGCTACCAACGGGTGTCAAATCACCGGCGGTTAATGTTGTCGATACGGTTGTTGCCGTTGGAACATCGGCACTGTTGTACGCGCCGATCGCATTGACCGACGCACCATCACTGCCCACAAAGCCGCTGAAGGTGAAATCGCTTGTGTTCAGAACAGCTGTGGTGGTTCCGTCATAAGCTTTGGTGGGATCGCCGGTTAATGAAACGGTCACCGGCCTGGGAGTAATGGCACCAGGTCCGGAGGCGATAACCGGCAGCGTATAGTTGCTTAAGAGAGTTCCGTTATTGGCCGTGAAATCCCCCGATGACAGCGACGCCGTAACATTTATATTCTGCCCCGCATTGCTGCCGGCATAGGTACCGACAGCTTGAGATATACCGGCCCCTTGACCGGCGATAAAGCCGGCAAGCGAGTAATCGGAGGGTGTGAGCGTCGCCACTACTCCGCCATCAAATACTTTTGTCGGGTTGCCCGTTATAGCCACGCTTATCGGCAGGGGATTAATAGTTCCCGGCCCCGTGGCGCTGGTGGGCATGGCGTAATTGGAAGCAGTCGTACCAGTTGCGAATGAATAGTCGCTGCTGGTTAATGTCGCACTGACAGGAATGTTCGTGCCCGCATTCGGGCTGCTGTACGTGCCGGTGACCGGCAATACGGTGGCAATCTGGCCGGGCGCAAATCCCGTAAGTGTAAAGTCACCCGCGGTTAAGACGGAGGAGGTCGTCGAATCATAGGCCTTCGTTGGATTACCTGTGATCGATACGGTTACCGGTGCCGGCGTGATAGAGCCCGCTCCGGTCAGGAGGGTATTAATCGGCAGCACATAGTTACTTAGGTTGGTTGACCCGGTCGGTGAAAAATTTGCCGCCGATAAGGCGGTCGTGACGGCGGTGGCTCCGATCACATTGGCGCTGTTATATTCGCCGGTTGAGGTTACAGTTGCCCCTTGCCCCGATACAAACCCCGATAAAACAAAATCGCCCGCGGTCAAATTCGCCTGGGTCGTACCGTCGTATGTTTTCGTGGCGGAGATGCTTACGGTAATCGTCGCCGGCGACATATTGAGAGCGGTCGCATTTCCGGCGGCTTGAACAATGTTGTAATTGCCGTTGTTCGCCGTCAGGCTCAGAGCATCCACCGGATATTGTCCAACGGGACTGAGACTTGTCGCGGTGGTCGTAAAAGTTGCATCATCATTGGTTGCATTGGACAAAGTATCGCTGCCGAGAAAGCCCGTGACAGTACCGGAAAGCGCCGGAAGCGCCGCACCGTAAGTGGTGTTGACGGGGGTTGCCGAAACGGTCAGCGTAGCGGGAGTCACCGTCACCGTTCCACCGGCAAGCGAATAGTTGCTGGCCAGCCCGGCCTGAAGTCCAGTACCGTTGGCCAATGCCAAGCCAGCTGTAGAAGTCAACGACTCACTGCCGACGTTTTCGCTGCTGATATTTCCTGTTCCGGTAACCGTCAGATTCTCTCCGTTAACTCCGGAAGCAATCAACCCGTCAACGCCGAAAATGGATCCATTGGCATCCGTGGCTGCGTCATAAACGCGCGTACCAGATATGGTCACGGGCGCCGGCGTAATAATGCCCGGGCCGGAAAGCAGGATGTTGATCGGCAGCGTGTAATTGCTCGCCGTACCGGATGAAAAGGTTATATCGGCCGCGGTAAGCGTAGTCGAAACGGTGTTGGCCTGCAGAACATTCGGACTGTTGTAGAAATAGCCTGACGCCTCCGCTGTGGCGCTGTCGCCATTTTTTAGACCCGTGATACTGAAATCCGCCGGCGTAAGCGTGATGTAAGTGGTTCCATCATATACTTTCGTAGCGCCAATAATGGAGATATCTAACGGAGCCGGTGTTACAGTCAATGCGGTGGCATTGCCCGGGGCCTGCACGAGCACATAATCATTGGCGTTGCCGGAGTCCAAGGTCAAACCGGAGCCGGTAATCGGATATGTTCCCACCGGACTGTTAATCGTGGCGGTTGTTGTAAAGGTCAGTGTACCGGTCGTCGTACTGGCCAGCGTATCGGAACCAACAAAGCCGGTGACCGTCCCGGTCAATGTCGGATTCGCGGTTCCGTAATTTCGGCTGACGGGATTTGCCGTGTAGCTCAAAAGCAACTCGGCGGGATCAATGGTTCCATATCCGGAAAGGGCGATGGCCCCGGCAATGGTGTAATTACTGGATAGTGTGTTGGAATTGAATGTGAAATCAGACGGGGTTAACGTTGCGGTTACAGGAATATTTGTCCCCACATTAACACTCGCATACGTCCCGGTTAGTTGCACCTGTGCTCCCTCACCGGGCGCAAAGCCGGTGAAGGTCACATCGCCGGCGTTTATATACGCCGTGGCTGTTCCATCGTAAGTCTTGGTAGGATTCCCGCTGAGCGTAGCGGAAATCGCCGCGGGGGTTATCTGGCCTGTCCCCGACGCCGTGGTGTTAATCGGAATGGTATAATTGGATAAGAGTGTGCCGGAATCGGGTTGGAAATCCCCCGGTGCCAGAGAAGTCGTGACGGTCGTGGCATCAACAACATTGGGGCTGTTGTACCATCCCTGCGCGTTGACCGTTGCACCCTGACCGCTGACAAAACCGCTGACAACGAGCGTCGGTGTCGAACCGGCCGTTGTCAGGGTCGTAATAACATTGCCGTCGTAAGTTTTTGTCGGGTCGTTGGTGACTGAAAATGTCAACGGCCTGGGAGTAATATTCAGTGCAACTGCGTTGGTCGCGGCCTGAAGGATGTTGTAATTACCGTTATCCGCGGTTAAGCCCGAGCCATCGATGGCATAGGAACCAACATTACTGGCGCTGGTGGCGGCAGTAGAGAATGTCAGGGTTCCGGTGGTGGCATTGGATAACGTGTCAGTGCCCACAAAACCGCTGATAGAACCGGATGGGGTCGGTATGCTGTTACCGTAGAGCGTACTTAGTGAATTGGCGGTCATAATCAAAGTGGCGGGCGTGACATTGACCGTTGCCGCCGCGATTGAATAATTACTTGCCAAGCCCCCGGTAATTCCGCTCCCGTTGGCTAATGCTAACGTGCCAAGCTGCACGCTTTCGGGACCAACGTTCTCACTGGCCAAAGTCCCGGTTCCGTTAATGGCCAGGGTCTGGCCATCGACTCCGTTGATTATCCCGAAGAGATTTGCATTGGCATCCGTGCCGGCATCATACGTTCGCGTTGCCGTCAGGGTAATTTGCGCCGGAGTAATAGCGCCCGGCGAATTGAGAATAGTGTTGGTGGGTAAAATATAGTTGCTTAAAAGCGTTCCGCCGCTGGCGGTAATATCTCCTGCCGCCAAAACCGTCGTGATGCTGTCCGCGGTGGCAACATTCGGGCTGTTATACGCACCGACGGTATTGACGCTGACCGTGGCCAATTGGCTGGGCACAAACCCTGTGAGCGTGAAATTACCTGTTGTTAACGTTGCAGTGGTCGTGCCATCATAAACTTTCGTCGGCGTACCATTAATGGTGATGCCCACGGGCGCGGGAGTAATGGCTCCTTCTCCCGTGGCGCTTGCGGGCAAAGTGTAATTGGTAAGATTGGTTGCGCCTGAAGCAACAAAGTCGCCGCTTGTCAAAGGTGCTGTAACCAGTATGCCTTGTCCCGCATTGGTACTGGCATAGGTTCCGGTAACCGCAGAAATGGCGGCCCCCTCCCCGGCGATAAAGCCCGCCAAGGAGAAATCGCCGGAGGTTAAATCAGCGGCGGCGGTGCCGTCATATACTTTCGTGGGATTCCCTGTAATGACGACACTTACCGGCAGCGGTGTAATAGCCGCGGGGCCGCTAACCGAGGCGGGGAAGGCATAATTGGAAAGCGTCGTGCCCGACGCCGCCACGATCTCGCCGGTCAAATCCGCGGTAACGGTCGACGCGGTGGCCACATTCGGGGAATTGTATACCCCGGCAGTCTGTATAACGGTTGCGCTTTGATTGGCGGCGAATCCGGAAAGCGTAAAGTCCCCGGACGCCAGAACGGAGCTGGTTGTGCCGTCATAGGGCTTCGTGGGGTCGCCTGTAAGCGTGATGGTAATGGGCGCTGGCGTGATCGTGCCTGTTCCGGCCAGTGTCACATTGTTCGGAAGAATGTAATTATTCAGATTGGTTTGGGCGTTGCCCGTGAAATTATTGGCGTTGATGGTGGCCGTGACGGTAATTCCGGTTCCGGCATTAGCATCGGCATAACTCCCCGCGACATTCACAGTTGCGCTTTGTCCACTGACAAATCCGCTGAAGGTGAAATCTCCCGCATTAAGCGTCGCGGTGGTGGTGCCGTCATAGGGTTTGGTCGGGGTGCCGCTGAGACTCACGGCGGTAATTGTCGCAGGCGTGATATCCGCGGTTATTCCCGCAGGTTGTACCAAAGCATAATTACCCAGGGTATTACCGGTTAATGTCATGGCGGTCGATACTGACTCGATACCCGCATTGGCGCTGGCCAGGCTGCCCGATGTAGCATTCGCCAGTGTAATGGTGTCGGAACCATAGATCGTTCCTGACAGAGTCGCCCCGCTGAGACTTACGGTATTTAGCCCGTTATAGACTCGGTCCGTTGCGACTGCTCCGGTTACGTACAGCGGTGCCGGGGTAATGTTCACCGTGTCCGTTCCACCCACCAGCGTGTAGTTACTCGCCAGCCCCGTGCCGTTGCCGAGTGCCAGGGTTCCCAGCGAACTTAGCGAATAGCTTCCAACATTTTCGCCGGATACCGCCGACGCTCCGGAAATTATTAAGGTCTGCCCATTGACACCGGTGGCAGTGGAGAAAATAGCCCCATTAACAGTTGTCGTTGCATTGTAAGACCGTGTTCCGGTGAGATTAAAAATCGCCGGATTAATCGTGTAAGCGGAGGCGTTTGATGCCGCCTGAACAATAACATAATTGTTGTCACTCAAAGTCAGGCCGGAGCCATCAATGGCATAGTGCCCCACATTGCTGGTGCTCGTTGCCGCTGTTGAAAAACTTAATGTTCCGGTCGTAACACTGGATTGCGAATCACTACCGAGAAACCCAGTAATGGAACCCGTAACCGACGAGATCGCTGCTCCGTAAAGGCTGCTGGCGGAATTGGCTGTTTCCGTTAACGTAGCAGGTGTAATTGACACAACGTCGGTTCCACCCACAAGGGTGTAATTGCTGGCCAAGCCCGTGCCGTTGCCCAAAGCCAGCGTTCCGAGAGACGCGACATTTTCATTCCCCGCATTGGCCCCGGCCAGGGTTCCGGAACCGGAAAGCGTAAGCGTCTGTGATCCCAGCCCGGTAATCGCGGAGAATATGCTGGAATTGGCGTCGGTGTTGGCGTCGTATACTCTTGTACCGCTAAGATTGATAACCACCGGGGTGACCGACACGGTATCGGTGCCTCCCGCCAGCGTATAATTGCTTGCCGTTCCGGTGCCATTGCCTAAAGCCAGACTGCCCAATGAACTGAGAGTCTCACTGCCAGCATTGGCACCGGCAAGGATACCCTGGCCCGAAAGCGTCAAGGTTTGGCCATTGACACCCGTAATCGCAGAGAAAATACCGGCGGCGGCATCGACATTTGCGTCGTACACCCGCGTTCCGGAGAGATTGATAATCGCCGGATTGATTGTCAGCGCTCCGCCGCTGATGGTGATGAGATATCCCTGCTGATTTGACCAGATTACCGGTGCGTACGTTCCCACATTGACATCACCGGCGTATGGATCCGTCAAGCCCAGCACATTGCCCGAAGCCGCCGCCCCCGCCACAGAATAGTTGACGTTGCTTAACGTATCGGTGGAAGCTACGGCGTTATAGGTTTGCTGGATATTTGATGCGGTAATTGTCAACGGAGTTAAAAATGCGGTCAAAAGCGGAGTGGTATTCCCGGGATAAATGGTCCAATATGAACCAGAGGAAAAATCAAAACCCGCGAAATTGCTTTGCTGCATCATGCCTGAAGCTGTTAATCCCCCACCTCCGGAGGCCGCGTTACTCTGGTTATATCCCACGCCCGTTGACATCGTGGCGCTGTTCCAATATCCGTCGGTCAACGTGCCGCTGTAATTCCAACCCACTACCGCGCCAATATCATAACTGCCGGAAGATGCCGTGCCGGCTGCGCCTGTAATAACGCCGGTAGCATACACATTGTCTATGATCCCGGTGTAAGAAGAAGAGCCGTTTCGTCCCACAATTCCGCCCGTGGCACCATTGCCTCCGGTAACGTTACCAGTGGTATAGGAATTACTGACTGTGCCATCATTCAAACCAACTAACCCGCCGACACTCCCTCCCGTAGCGTCTACCGTAGAACTGGAATATGCGTCATTAACCGTGCCGGTTCCGAGATCGCCTATCAGCGAGCCGGTGTCATGCGTACCGGTAATGCTGCCGCCGTTCAACCCGATATTTTCAACGATGCCGCCGCCCACAACACTGGAAAAAAGGCCCAATCCATAATCCGTTGTATTATCAATGACCAAATTGGAAATATAATGTCCGTTGCCATTGAGAATGCCCGAAAAGCCCGATGTGCTGCTATAGCCCAAATACGCCGCGCCGTTGCCTACCGGCACAAATCCGGATGCACCCCACACGTCGTCCTGCGTTGAGCTCGTGGCGGTTCCGGTATTAACGGCATTGATATTATTGGCCAGTGTATACGTTGCCGTTGGGGCCAACACCATAAGCTGTAACTGATGGGCGTTGCTGATGGTAGTGGACCATTCACTGGCGAGCATGGGCAAAGTGCCACCCGCAGCTCCGTTGGCGTTATTGAGTGAACCATCCAGATCGACCACAACCCAGGCGTTACCGGTCGCACCCGGCGTAGCGGAGGCGGAAAAGCCTGTAAAATTATTCAAAGTAAACAACTGCGATGTGGTCAAGCCCGTCACTGTGGTGGCTGTGCCACTGCCACCGCCGATGCCGGTACTCCCGGCGGTGGTGGTATCCCAGTGGCCATCGGTTATGGTGCCGCCGCTGGCGTACCCCACCAGACCGCCGACGCTGCTGCTGCTGCCGCTGCCGCTGCCGCTGACATTGCCGGTGGCGTAGCAATTGGTGATGCTCCCGTCGGAGTTGTCCCCCACCAAGCCGCCGACGCTGCTGCTGCTGCCGCTGCCGCTGACATTGCCGGTGGCGTAGCAATTGGCAATGCTGCCGCTATTGTACCCCACCAAGCCGCCGACGCTGCTCGTGCTGTAGCTGCTGCTGACATTGCCGGTGGCATAGCAATTGGCAATGCTGCTGCCGGAGTTGTCGCCCACCAAGCCGCCGACGGCGCTGTGGATGCCGCCGCCGCTGACACTGTCGGTAGCGTAGCAATTGCTGATGCTCCCGCCGGGGGCGAACCCTACCAGACCGCCGACGCTGCTGTAGCTGCCGCCGCTGACACTGACGGTGGCGTAGCAATTGGTGATGCCGCCGGAGTTGTACCCCACCAAGCCGCCGACGCTGCTGCCGGAGCTGCTGCTGCTGACATTGCCGGTGGCGTAGCAATTGGCAATGCTGCCGCTATTGTACCCCACCAAGCCGCCGACGCTGCTAATGTTGGCATTGCCTGTTACCGAATCCCCCACCAACCCCACGTTTTCTATGGTGCTGCCGCTGGCCGTGTGGCCAAACAGGCCCGCATACGCAAGCGTCGATGTATTGATCGTCAGATTGCTGATGAAGTTACCCAAACCGTTAAACGTGCCATTAAATGCAGTGCTTCCACCAATGGGAGTAAAATTGGCAATGGAGGATAAATCAATATCACCGCCTAAGGCGTAATTTCCAGAAAGATTGTTGTTAATAGCTTGCAGTTCAGCGGGTGTGAATATCAGCATGGCCACGGTGTTGCCCGCCATCGCATAGGCCGTGCTGGTGCCCAATAGATACGGCGCGGTGGTATTATTGGAATTTGCCCAGACGGAGGTCGAAAATCCCGCCGGTAGCGCGGATTCAAGGGCGGCCGTGCTAAGTGCGGCAACCGATCCCGTGCCGGTATTGCTGCCCACGCCGCTGCCCGAAACAACGGTGCTGTCATAATACCCGTCGGTAATTGAGCCGGTATTGGCACCGGCAAAACCACCGGATGTCGAAGAAGCGGTTATGGCACCCGCGGCGTAGCTGTCAGTCACGCTGCCGCCATTACCCCCTGCCAGGCCGCCAACATCGCTTGAACCGGTGACCGATCCGGTTGAGTAAGTATTGCCGACCGAAGCATTGTTTTGTCCAATTAAGCCACCGACATACGATCCCCCGGAAACCGCACCGATGGCATAACTGGTATTGATGGAACCGTCGATATTGGCTCCGACCAGCCCTCCAACATCATTATCGTTTGTTCCACTGGCGGTTACGCTGCCGGTAGCGTAACTGTTGGTAATCGTTCCGGTCACGCCGGACTGGCCGTTCGACCCCACCAACCCCCCCAAGCCGGTATTGCCAGTTACTATTGAATTGGAAAAGCTGCCGGTGATTGTCCCGGTATTGGTACCGGACAGCCCTCCCACATCCTGTCCTCCGGAAACCGCGCCGGTCGCGAAACTGTTGGAAATTGTGCTGGTGTTAAGACCGACCAATCCCCCGGCGTTGCCGTCACCGGCGGCACCGGTGACCTGCCCTGACGCATAAGAATTGGTGATGTCGGCATTATTCTGGCCCACCAGGCCGCCAACTTCCGCCCCCCCGGAAACCGCGCCGGTGGCATAGCTATTTGTAATGGAACCACTATTGTTTCCGCCCACCAGGCCGCCGACATAATTATCGTTGGAACCGGTGGCCGTCACACTACCGGTGGCATAGCTGTTCGTGATGGTACCGCCATCATTATTTGCCACCAGTCCGCCGAGACCGCCATTCCCCGCAATTGTAACATCCGCGTAACTGTTATTTATTGCACCCTGATTACTCCCCACCAGCCCGCCCACTGAAAGCAAACCGGTTACACTGCCGCTGATAATTCCGATATTTTCAATCGAGCCGCCCGTGGTTAAAGTACCAACAAGCCCCACGTCGCTGGCCGTTGGCAGATTAATAGTCAAATTGCTTACAGTATGGCCCAATCCGTCGAGATCACCGGAAAAGCCGGTGCTTGATCCCAAGGGGGTGAAATTGGATATGGAGGAAACATCAATATTGCTTCCCAAAGCGAAGTCGCCCGAACTGCCGATCGCCTGCAATGCCGCCGCGCTATTAACCACGGTGTAATTATTTCCCGCAATCGACAGATTGGGATTGCTGCCCGACAGCGTTATGATTGCTCCGCTGCTCAAAAGAAAACTACCGCCTGCACCGCCTGTATCGGGCACCAAAATAAGACCGGCGCTGTTGCCCGTCGCGGTTATATTGTTGTTGACGTTGACATTGCGGAATGCCGAAAGTGTCAGGGTGGTATCCGCAATCCAGCTTACCGTATCGTTGACATTAATATCTCCGCTGCCCGCCGTTGCCCCCTGACTGGATAAAATCGTAATGCTGTTGCCGGCTAACTCGGTACTTAACTCTGCGCCGGTAATATCTCCGCCGCTGGAAGCAACCGTAAAATTTTGCGGATCAATCAGCCACGTCCCAGTGGCTCCAGATGTGGCCGTCGTCGTTACCCGTGCCGCGGAGCCAAGCACAACTTGGTTCCCCGAGGTTTCAACGTAACCGCCGAGCGTTTTGCCTGTGGCTGAAAGCGAGCCATCAATACTGGCGCTACCGACGGCACGAATCAAAACCTTGCCGCCGCCGCCAGCGAGGGCATCCGCGCTTATGTTCGCCCCCGGCGCGACGTTGACCGTACCACCGGTTATGGAAATCGCACCGCCGGAACCATTGGCATTTTGAGCCTTCGCATCGCCGGTTACCTCAACGCTCCCCGTCCGGGAAGTCAGCCATATCTGACCGTGGATCGTCGCACTGCCGGTGGCTTCTATCAAACCAGTGGTATTGCCTGCCAGCGCGTATACGTTACCGCCAGCGGCGCGCAGTTCCGCGGAAGCTGCCGCGATTTGTCCGCTGGTAGTTACATTTCCGGTGCCCGATTGCACGAAAACCCGTTGATCACCGCCAACCGGCTGCAAAAGTACTTGATCTCCAGCCGCCAGTCCCGCGGTACCATTGGCGGCCTTGATGGTGCCGCTATTACTTACGGACTGCCCGATTAAAACCACATCGCCATTTGTTGAAACAATCTTTCCCTCGTTCACCACGCATCCCGCGGAGTTACCCGAAAATGTCAGCACGCCGCCTTGAAGAAAATTTTGATTGCTGAGATTTCGGGTCGATGCGATAAACTCGCCGTTGGTCAGAATTTTCCCGCCGGGGCCAATCACGACTCCATTCGGGTTAATCAGATAAACCGACCCGGTTGCATCCAACATTCCGTTGAGTTGTG